>DASXEJ010000008.1 GCA_036490175.1 Pirellulales bacterium
GACCAACATCCTCCATCAATGGAACGTCGATCCGGTGGTCGAGGCCGATGATCTCGAGGTTCTGCAACTCGCCTATCGCAAGGCCATCGATCCGTTCGATGGCGATGGCTCGATCAAACGTACGGCCTATGACAAGATCTGCGAGCTTAGCTCGGGCTATCACATCGCGCTGACGCGGGGTGTGGCCACAGACATGATCGATACGATGAAGCAGGGCGCCAGTGAACATAGGCTGGAACGCCTGGACCGGATCAAGGGCGATCTCGAAGGGCTCTACAACGAGATCGACGAGATCTCTGAAAGGCCACAAAAGTACGAACCGGGCTCGTTTGCCGGCGGTGGCGCTGGCGGCCCCCCTTCAAAGCTCGAGTTCCTCAAGGAAGAGGTTATTCGCCTTACCGGCGAAGTAGGGGACGACGCCGTCGAGCCGGTGGGCGCGTATTACCGTCCGGGCCGCAATGTGGGGCTTATTGAGCAGGCCCAGGACAAGATTGAGGCATTGCTCAAGCTGGTGGAAGTACACGAAGATGGCCAGGTCAATCCGTACTCGATGCCCTGGTTGGCCAGTTGTTGCGATAAAAAGGCCGTACCGCGGTGCGCCTGTCTGGTGGGACGCTATCAGGGCTGCGGACAGGAGTGCTACTTGTGGGTCGAGCCGGGCAACGCGAAGACTTTCCGTGATTTCGTGCTGATCGTTCTCAGCCTGGCGCCGCCCGATGCGCAAGAAATGGCGCTGCCGACGCCCTCGGGAGTGGGCGCGGCCAATAGCCCGAATTTCTGACGCCGTCCGTTTGCCTTTGTCGTCACCACGGGCGACATCGCCTGACGGGCGGACTACCCGCGCAGAGGCGGCCTTGCCAGCCTACCGCCGCCGAGCCGCAGACGATAATCTGCTCTCTGAGCCGCTGCCCCAAACATCGTTCATCGTCGTAGCGGCGAATGGACCACGAATCGCCGCGAGTTCGACATTGCAAATCGACGGCACCGAGATCGAGGATACCTTCGCCGAGGCGTTTCGCATGCGCTACGCGCGGCTGCTGGTTACCGCGCACGACGAGCATTGGTTGCAGGCCGCGGTGGGTGAATTCACAGGTTACGCGGCCTCGGTGATCGCCTGCGATGCGGAAGCCGGCATCGAGCACAAGCTTGGCGAGAGCGACACTCCCGACGGTCGCCCTGGGGTGGCTGTGCTGGTATTCGGGTTTTCGATCGAGGCGCTGGCCAAGGCGGTGCCTAATCGCGCAGGCCAATGCCTGATGACCTGCCCGACGTCAGCCGTTTACGACGGCCTTCCCGGCGGCGAAGAGCGCATTGCGCTCGGAAGCCACCTCCGCTTCTTTGGCGATGGCTATCAGAAGAGCAAACTGCTGCTGGGACGCCGCTATTGGCGGGTCCCGGTCATGGATGGTGAGTTCCTGGTCGAGGATACGCTGGGTATTGGAAAGGGGGTCGCCGGGGGCAATCTGATCATTCAAGGGGAAGACTTGCCGGCTGCATTGTCTGCCGCGCGCCGCGCCGTCGAGGCATTGCGTGATATGCCGGGCATCATCACCCCGTTCCCCGGCGGCATCGCGCGGAGCGGTAGCAAAGTGGGATCGCGTTACAAAAAACTGCGGGCCTCGACGGCCGATGCCTTCTGTCCAACACTGCGTGGCCGCGTCGCGACGCAGTTGCATCCCGGTGCCAACTGCGCCTACGAAATGGTGATCGACGGGACCGACGAGCCGACGATCGCCACGGCCATGGCGGCCGGGGTTCGCGCCGCCGCGGGGCCACGCATTGTCGCCATCAGCGCCGGTAACTACGGCGGCAAGCTAGGCAAGTTTCATTTTCATTTGCACAAGGTCCTGTCGGGGGCCGAGTGAGAACGTCGGTCGCGCGCGTCTCAGCCGATATGGGTGGCTGGATGACAGCGCCTGTGCGTCCACCAAATGGCGTCCGCGGCGCGCGCGGTGTAAGGTAGAATCGGTCACGCATACGTTGCCCGCCCTTTTTTCTGCTCACTTATCATGCCCGAGAATCGCTGGGATTTGCTCGCGCGCCGCTACGATACCGGCGAGATCGTGCGCGTAGCGATGGCCGGCACGCGGATTGAAAGCGTCCAGAGTCCAGGCGTGCCGTTGTCGGGATCAACGTCGGCATCAACATTGTCCCAGGCCGTAGACAATGCTGAAGAATCGTCTCTTCCGTGGGTTTCACCGGGATTTGTCGACATCCAAATCAATGGCTACGGTGGGCAGGAATTCAGCTCGCTCGACCTGACACCGCAGCGTGTTGCCGACATCGTACGACAGCATTTTGCTTTTGGCGTGACGCGCGTTTGCCCCACACTAACGACGCAAAGCCTCGCAGTGCTCTCGCATGGCGTGACCACGATTCGTGCTGCCTGTGAAAAATACCCTGATGTGAATCAGGCAGTTGCCGGCGTTCACTTGGAAGGGCCGTATTTTTCAACCGAGGACGGACCTCGTGGCGCCCACCCGGCCGAGCACTGTCGCCGGCCGAGTTGGCCGGAGTTTGTGGCGCTGCAAGAGGCCTCCGGTGGTCGCGTGCGTCTGCTTACAATGTCTCCCGAGTTTGACGAGGCGCCCGCGTTCATCGCGCGGGTTGTCTCCTCGGGCGTGACCGTGGCGATCGGTCATACCGGGGCGAGCGGTAGGCAGATTCGCGCCGCCGTCGATGCCGGCGCCCGGCTGAGCACGCATTTGGGCAATGGTGCCCATCGCATGCTGCGGCGGCATCCGAATTATCTTTGGGATCAACTGGCCGAGGATCGACTGTGGGCCAGCTTGATTGTGGACGGGCATCATTTGCCCCCCGAGGTCGTGAAGACGTTCTTGCGCGCAAAGACAACGGCCCGGTGTTTGCTGGTTAGCGACGTTTCCGGCCTGGCTGGTTTGTCGCCCGGCCGCTACACGAGTAGCGGCTGCGAGCTCGAGATTTTGGCCGACGGCCGCCTGGTGATTGCCGGACAGGACCAACTATTGGCCGGCGCCAGCGCGCCTATTGGCGTTGGCATCGCAAACGTGATGCGTTTCGCCGGTTTGGACGTGACCGAGGCTGTCGGCATGGCCACGCACGCGCCAGCAACGCTGCTGAGCATTGCGGCAAGTCGCCTGGAAGCGGGATCTGCCGCCGATTTGGTGCTGTTCGATCTACCTGCGGATTTGAACAACGTGCGCGATTGCGCTGAAACCGGGCAGGCAGCGCCTGACCCTGCGCGGGCCGAGGCGCCAAATACGAACGAAGGCCTGACTATTCGCACCACGATTCTGGCCGGACAGATCGTCTATCAGAAGTGAAGCCTGGCGACTGAAATTCGCGTTGTGACGCTGCCCTAGCGCCTGCCACCTTGCTTACGGGCGCCATCGGCGGCAGCCGCTTTGGCGTACACCGGCAGTTGTTTCACTCGCTCGCGTATTTGGTTGACCTCTTTGAGAAACCGCGGATCGGAGCTGGTGCCGTAGGCTTCGTGGAACGCGGCGAAGCTCAGCCCTTCGCGCAGGTCCTGCAAGCTGGGCATGAACTCGGCAATGGTAAACGAATCTGCCATCTCGCGCAGGTGGGCATCCGACCCACGGATGTAATCGGCTAGCGCGATACCGGCCAGGTCGGCCGCCAGGTCTGTGAAACTGAAGCCGCTTTTCCCTTGGGAGTCTTGCATCTCTTTCAGCAGACCGGCCGATTCGGATATGGCAGAGCTGGAGAGCGTGGCGATCGCCGCCGAGAAAAAGAAATGTCGCGCCAGGTCGTTGCGTTCCAATAGCGTCGGCGCGCCAATGACGTCCAGGCGGCGTGCCCGCTCGGAGGCGTTCTCGACGCGTCCGATCAGGTCACGCGTCAGGCTGTTGGACATGAACGAATCCGTATCCACGATCGCCACGGCCAAGCCGAGCGTGAACGCCCTGTAACGATGCACTTCGGGCAACTCGAGCGCTGCCAGGGCCGCCGCGCGCACGTAACGCTCGGTCAGTGCGTCCCCCGCCAGGCGGACCTGCCCTGCATCGGCCGGTGCGATGCGCGGCAGACGGCGATTGCGATCTGCCGCGTCGACCACCGCGTCGCGTACCAGACGTGCCGCGTCCGCCAGCGATGCAATTCGGCTTTGGGCCGGGCGCGATGTGGCGGGGGGAGATTCGCCAAGCAACGCTAAATAGATCGAAGCCGCCGGGTCCTCGGGAAAGGCTTTGCCGAGTGTCAGGTAGATTGCCACCAATGTATCGCGGGTACGCGGGCTGACCTGGTAGAAGTGTTGGATGTCGTGGTCGCGGATTTCCTCAGCCACCAGGTTCATCGCCAGAGCATTGACCGGATCGAACACGATCAGAAATCCGCGCGCGACGGACTTCCGATCAGCCAGTACCGCGCGCATGACTGACATCGGCTCGGGGCTGTGCGTGGCGCCAAAGCGATGTCCCAATTCGTGGACCAACAGCTCCAACCGTTCGGGTTCCGAGGCGTGGCGCGACCATTCGCGCAACATGATGTGTTTGGCAAAAGGACCGCGCGTGCCCCCCAGGTGCGTTCGGCCGGTGACGACCGAGTATTGGCTGGCGAAGCCGATCGCCAGATCCGCGGGAGCGGCGTTGACCGTGTGTTCGAATTCGCGCAATTGACCGTCAAAGTCCTGAATCGTGTCAGTCGTCTCCCACGTTTCGCAGGCCACGACCTCGAGGGTAATGCCGGCGTATTTCTCCAAGATTTTCGAGGCGTCGGCGATCCGCTTGCGGAGCCGCTGCTCCCACAAGGATCGGACGGCCTTCTCGTCGTCGTCAACCAGGATTTTTACCGTCACCTTGGTAAGCGCGGGCCGCATGGCCGGCTCGGGTTCCGCCGACTTCGCGGACTGTTTTTCAGTCGTCTGTGTGGTCGGCTGCGCTTTGCGCGAGGGCTCGATAATAGCGATCTGTTCAATGTCCAGTCGGTTGCCTTCTTGAGGGCGATGGAAAAAGTAGATCGAATTTCCATCCAGCGTGTAATCCCGGCGGGCGCCCGCCGACATGAACGCGATGCGAAGTTTACCTCCCGTGGGACAGGTCAACGGGATCAGGTCGCCGCTGGCCAATTCGTAGGCGTGCCCTTTGGTCGCGGTGCCTGCGGCCGAGAATTTCACACTGGTCGGCGAGCGATTCGAGAGGATCACCAGGTCGGCTCGCGCCACAGACCCCCAAATCGATATGCCACAGCCGATGGCCAGCAACGATGCCGCCCAACCGCCTCCCGGATGTGACAAAGTTCTAGCGGGGACTTGCACGAGGCACCTTCACAGCCGTCACGGCGTGATCGCTGGGGGCAGCCAGGCGTGCAAGGCGTTTTGGTGCGACTCACCAACAGAGCGCGTCGCTAGCCCCCTTCCAATGTTCAAGTCTAGCCGTGGCGGCAGTTGGTGCGGAAGAGGCCGACAAACGCCTACACATTGGAATCGAGGTTACCGAGATGCCCAGAGACAGATTCAGGGCCAAGAAAAAAAGACGCCCGAAGCCGCTATGAGGGGGGGGCGAAGGGGGACTCAGGGTCTGAATCCAGCGGCTTCGGGCGCCTAGCTTTTTGTCTTCGATCGTCGGTGGTCTGCCGAATTCCTGCGGAACTCGATCAGTCATCCGAAGGACCGGCGAACTTCTTTAGCCGGCGACGAACAGGTTGTCGGTTGGCACTTAGAACATGATGGCTACTGCGAGTACCACCAATAGTCCGGCCAAGATATATGCGGGTGACACGATATTGAGTCTCTTGCGAGCGGAACTCGATTTATCCCCCCGGATAGTTGGCCCGTCGAGTTCCAGACGGACCAGCCGGCTACGAACGGCAAACATTTGCCGCTCGCGATTGCGTTACGCCACTACCACGGCGTCGACGAACTGCACCACACCTTTGACTTGCCGACAAACGTTTTGGCACAGCTGCTTTTCGTAAAAGCTTCGTACCCGGCCCCGCAGGGTTACCGTTCCCTGACTGGCGGCGACGTGCAATTGGCGTAGCGCGGGGACATGACGATCGGCGAGAAACGATGTGATTCTTCGCTCCAGGTCTCGATCGTCCTCGTCACTAAATGGCTTGACCCCAGACACCATTGCTAGACTCCCTCTCCTACAGGCGGGTAACGACTAATGGCCTTTTCCTTGACACTGCCCGGCCAGACCGCCTGTGGATCAACCATTCCCGGTGATCCGATTTGGATGGGCGACACCGCTGTACAGCAATGGGCGTGCCGATTCGTGAACGATTCTAGGCCATCAGCACGTAAACCATTACAGCATTGGATGCTAAGAGAATTTGGTCGCACCGGTTCTGTCGATCGAGGGCGTGCAATCCTAACGGCTTGCACAGCGAGCAGGCAGATGCCTGCAACGGGTGTGGGCAAAAGTCTCTACTTTTGAGACGCAGATGTTGCCATACTGCGACAGGCGGTCCGGGGAGCCTGCGCTGGGGTGGCCAAATGCCTAGAACCCGAGGCCCGGGCCGGTCAGGACAGCCGTTTCCAGTGTGCCGTCGCTCAGGCGGAACATGCCTGGGAAACGATCGGCCCATCCCTGGTTGCCTGCCGGGCAGTATTGGCGTGCATTCCCCTCGATCGCGGCGATGGTGGGGATCCGTGCCGAGAGTGTTGCCGAGTGCAGGAACGAGGCGCCCGGGCAGGTCAGATCTTGCACGCACAGGAACATGCCGAACTTCTGTGCCGCGGCCCCCATCAATAGCGCCTCGCTATGCCCCTTGCACGCCTTGAGAGCTACGCCCGAGTAACCGAGCTCTCGACACAAAAGCAAACTCTCCAGGTCGACCAGCGATTCATCGATCACCACCGGTTTGATTTTGGCCGCGGCGTGCATGCGATTATGGGGATGAGCCTTCAGGTCGCGATGCGTTGGTTGCTCGATGTATTGAGCCCGATCCAACGCCGCCGGCGAACGTTCTTGGACCTTCGCCAAAAAATCGAGCACATATTGGACGCTTGCGCAGCGCTCGTTGAAATCGAGCGAATAGTGCCATGACCGGCAGCCACGTGCCGCCTGGGCCTCGGCCGCGACACGTTCGATCGCCACGACGCGCTCGACATCCCAGGCCAAGTCGTCGCCATTGAGCTTGAGCTTTAAATGGGTCAATCCATCGGCCAAGATCCATTCCGACAAGGTTTCGGGCAGTCCATCAGCGATACGGCGGGCAATTTCGGCATCTGTCAACGGGTCGAGCGCGCCGACCAGGTGATACAGCGGCATCCGCGGTTTCGGCGTTCGTAGCGTGTAGCGATCCAGATACTCGCCGCGAAAGTCTGACGTTAGATACGCGGAAAGATCTCGGTTGGCGAAATCCGGGCCAAGTAGGTTGTACGAGTTCGTACCCAATACTTTGCCATAGGCATCGTGGATGGCCGCTTCCAGCGGGCTGGCCGATACCAATTGCGCGAGGCGTGGCATCGGCTCGCCCATCTGCAATTCGTGCTGCACACTGTCGGCCAAGGATTGCAGATCGCCAGACAGATCGTGCGTGATCTCGAGAGGATGGCCGGCGCCGCGATAGTCGCGTGCTGCCTCGACCGTGCGGTCGACCAGGCGCAGCATGGCCCGTAGCGTGTCATCGCCGCCGGTTGCTTTTGAGGGCCAAGACCAGGCGTTACCCATCGACATGGAGCCCAGGCCCGTGGCACGGCGGCCATCACGGGTCTCGACGGTCGCTTGCACGTCGTAGATCACGGCATCGGTCACCACCCGGCCGCCGAACTTGATTGGGGTGCGGTAGGCATATCGTTCGGTCTGGGTGGATAGTTCGACGAGACGAATATCGGTAGGCTTGGGCATGACGGCCGTCAAAGAGGGTACGCTGAATGATAAAAAGCGACATTCGCACGGTGCGAAGAGGCAGGCACTCCGCCATTCTAACGACTCGACCTCGGGAACGCGCTTGACGGTGCCGCAGCGAACCATCAGCATGCCGCTAGGGATCAACCACTTTTTCTGCTTCGCAGACCGCAAAACTCGCGAGCGAGGTTGCCGCAGATGGATCGTTTGCCGCGCGCGAGCACGTCGACATTTTGCAACCGTCGCCAGGCTATTGCAGCAGGTGGCCTCTCGCTCGTCGGGTTATCGTTGGCCGATTTGCTGCGCGGTCGTGCCCTGGCAACGATCGCCCCTCCGTCGCGCCCTGCATCGTTTGGGCGTGCGAAGAGCTGCATCGTGATCTGGCTCAAGGGAGGGCCATCGCACCTCGACACGTTCGACATGAAGCCCGATGCGCCGGCCGTGATTCGCGGCGAGTTCCGCCCCATCGCGACCGGGGTGCCCGGCATGTTTATCTCGGAACATTTGCCACTGCTGGCACGCCAAGCCGACAAGTTATTCGTAATCCGGTCGCTCGCACACAAGGACACGGGACATCCCAGCGGCGCGTATCAAATGACGACCGGTCGCGCGTATCCGCGCGCGTCGAATCTGGCCGACATTGGCACGCGAGACGATCATCCCCACCTGGGTTCGTCGATCGCCGCCGTGGCGGCGCGCGGTTGTCCGATGCCGCCGTTCGTGATGCTGCCGCAATATTTGGTTGTCAACGGCCAGTTCCGCTCGGGGCAAAACGCCGGCTTCCTGGGGAATCGGTTCGATCCTTTGGTGCCCGGCGGCGATCCCAATCGTGACGATTACAAGCCGGTCGACCTGGGGCTAGGGCAGGCGTTCGATGCGGCCCAGTTCTACGGTCGTCGCACGTTGCTCGAGAGTCTCAACTCTGCGCGCGTCGATTTGCAACGCGACCCCACGATTCATGACTTCGACGGTTATCACGCGAAGGCGTTCGACATGCTATCGGCGGGGCATGCGCGACAGGCGTTTGACCTGGATGCCGAATCTGCCGCGGTGCGCGATCGCTACGGCCGCACGCAGCTCGGACAATCGGCCCTCTTGGCCCGGCGCCTGATCGAGGCAGGCGTTCGCCTGGTCCACGTCAATTGCCTGTCGAGTCTCTTGGAACCGGCGAGCAATTGGGACAGCCACAAAGACAATTTTGCAATCCTCAAGAACCATCGCCTGCCGCCGGCCGACGCAGCCGTGGCCGGCTTGCTCGAAGACTTGCACGAGCGCGGGCTCCTGGACGAAACACTGGTCGTCGTGACTGGCGAATTTGGCCGCACGCCAAAGATCAACGCCGGGGCCGGGCGGGATCACTGGCCCGACGCGTTTTCTGTCCTGTTGGCCGGCGCCGGATTGCCCGGCGGCACCTACTATGGTGCGACCGATAAGCAGGGGGCCTACCCGATCGATCGGCCGATTTCACCCGCGCGACTGGCGGCGACGATATTTCACGCGCTCGGCATCGATCCGCAACGCGAGCTGTCCACCGCGGTCGGCCGCCCCTGGATGCTGGCCGACGAACCACCGGCCACAGACTTTTGGGCGTGATGCCGCGCGGCGCGAGGCGTGCTACGTGCGCGTCGGCGGCCTGCTATTCGGTGGCCACGCTGACCAGTTCCTGGCTCACGGCCTCGATCTGTTCGGCGCCGATCGACGATTGCTCTTCGGCAAAGCCAATCAAAAGTGCCAGGTCGCACAGACGATTGATTTGCCGCGGAATTCCGCACGAGAGATGGTGCAAGGCCTCGGTCGCCGACGGTTCGAAAATCGTGCGATCGCTGCCGGCCACGGCCAGCCGATGCTGCACATAGGCCATGGTTTCTTCGACAGCCAGCGGTCGCAGCATGCATTTCACGGCCAGTCGTTCTTCTAACTGCGGCATCCGCGCGAACATCGGCACGAGCGCGGTCTGGCCGACCAGCAATAACGTTAGCGCCGGGCCGGCCGCGGTCTCGAAGTTCAATAGCAGACGAATGGCCTCGAAGGCCCGGCTGCCATCCAACAGGTGGGCCTCGTCGATCGCAACGACCGCGTGCTTTCCTTGCTGGGCGTTTTCGGTCAGACGGTGTTGAATGCGGCGCACGCTGGTTTCGACCGACGCGACTCGGCCTTCGCTATGTTCCGCGGATCCGGCGCCCAGCTCGGCCGCGAGAAACGCCAGCAGATCGGCCGCCGGCATTTGAGGAAACACCAGGTGTGCCAGCGGCCGAAACTCGTCGCCAAGTTGGTCGGCAAGAAGTCGTACGAGCAGTGTCTTGCCCGAGCCGGAGGGGCCGACCAACAACGCGGCACCGCGCCGGTTTTCGACCGCATAGCGCAACTTCAGCAGCGCGCCCTGATGCGTTTCCGACGGGTAATAAGCACGCGTGTCGACGCCGGCCGTGAATGGTTTGCTCTGAAATCGCCAATAGGATTCGTACATCGTTCGTGCCTGTTGTCAGGAATGGCGGGTGGCCAGGTGTTGGCGTGGCGTCACTGTCCCATACGAGGCGTCATGGCGCCGCGCGCCGCGGCAATGCTGTAAAGCGGACATACAAGGCCCGCGAGCATGGCACCCAGGGGCAATCTGCTCCGGAATACTTTTACGCGGCGGCAAAATTCTCGACGAAGTTCCATTGTGCGATACCGCAGCCGTGTAGGCGTCGCTCGATCTCGGCCGTCTCGTCGTCGCCGGTCGTGCGCAGGTCGCGTACCACCAAGGCGCGATCGACGCGACACGGGCCGGCCCAAGAGACCAAATTCCTGCGGTCGCCATCGGCGCCAAACGGTCCGGCGTCGACCAGCACCACATCGGCGTGGCGTCGCAATTCGTCGAAGGCCGCTTTGAGCCGCGCCACGCTCAATCGCCATTCAGGATTTGCCGCTTGCTTCAGTGGCAGCACGGTTAGGCGATCTTCCAGTGATTCGACCATCGCTTCGGTCAGAGACTTTTCGCCTGTGAGCGTCTCTTCCCAGCCCACTTGGGTTGCTACGCCGAGGCTATCGGCCAGACCCGGTGCCTCGAAATGGGCGTCGACCAGGATGACACGTTGATCCAACTCGGCCAGAGCTTTGGCCAGGGCCAAAGTCACGACGGTACATCCTTCGCCACGATGGCCGGCGGTAACGGCAACCAGCTTGCGATGTCGCCGGCACGCTTCGGCCAGGTCGCCGGCGGCAGTACGGAACTGCGCGGCGGCCGCTTCGAGCAACACCTCGGTGAGTTCCGGCCAGGTGAAGCTCGTCACCTCGAAAACAGGACGCCAGATGGGAGATGGCCCAGAGATGGGCAAAATGACTGGGCGTGGATTAATCGGTGCGCTGGCGATGGAGGCGGGGCTGGACGGAATTGCCCCAGCGGCCGCTGCTACGTTCGGCGCGGCGCCACTACTCGCGCTCTCAATCGATCCGGTTTGTGTCGGCGCCGTCTCGGATGCCGCTGTCTCGTGTGGACCCACAGGGGCCTGGCTTTTTGCAGCCGGTGCAGGAGCGGCGTGCAAGGGTGGCGCGGCCGTCGGCCGGGTAGTGACGGGCTGCGGTGGATCGACGAAGTTGGCATATGGAGCGCGGACACCCGCATGCGCCGAGTCGACGATCGTAATGGGTACTGGGGGCGGAACGGGAGTCCGGCCCGCAGTCGACTTCGGCGTCGAATCTGGCGGCGCGCCTGACGCTGTCGTGCTGCGCGGGGCCGAGATCGTCGAGGCGGCTTCAGTAGCCGGCACAACGGGTGGCGCCGGTGCCACCGGGGGGGCGCGTCCGGGCAGGGTGGCCGTCAGCAGTGCGCTGCCGGCCAGCGCGCGGTGCGCCGCGTGGGGTGGCCGCGTTACGTTCGCTTCGACCACGCTCGCTGGCGGCGCGTTCGTGTCGCTGCGGGCTGTCGTCGGCTTGGCAGGCGTCGGACGAAAATGCGGGCCGCGCCCCTGCGGCTGTTGCGCAGCCGCCGCGGTGCTTTTGTCGAATGCCTTGATAAACGCTTTGTTGAGGCTACTCATCGAAACCTAATACTGGGTAGGAACCCGTTCGATTCTATGTTCGAGATGTGCCGTGGCCGACTTGCGCGGGTTGCCGACGGCTGCCGAGGTGCTTGTTGCACGCGTCTCCGGCGATTTACCGATCGCACCCGGCTGATTCGGACGGCCCTGATTCGCGTCGGCTCCTGCAAATGGCGGCGCCTCGTCGACCACATGCGCCGAAGAGTTTGCACCGGAAGAACTTTGGCGCCCCTCCACCACCGTTTCCCATTCTGGCGCCGCGTCGGCGGCGTCGTGCCGGTCGCCTTCGGCATGATCAATGCCATGTTGCCGCGTGGCCGCGAATAGGGCGACCGCGAATAGCACAAAACCGATGCTGGCAATGGCTGTAACCACGTTGCGCGGGCGCCGCCAGGGCGTGGCGATTCCTCGCAGCAGGGCGACCAACTTGCGCAGGCCCATGGCTATGGCCAACGACTCGGCGTGGACGTCTTCGGGCGCCGCGGCCAAGCGCGTTGAGCAATCAGGAATCCGTAGCAACACGTACTGATCGCGGCCGACGGCCGCCCCCAGACCCTGCCCACCATTGAGGGGGACGTAAAGACTGGGTGTCCGAGACGCAAGCGCGTTTTCCATGGCCCACCGAATCGCGCGGGAAACTGTGTGACTCTTGCCGCCTCGGGCGTCACGCGCGACGTGAGCCCGGACCCTGGCACTTGCCGCCCGTTATGGGGAGCAGGGACGCTAGTATCCCGAAGTTTCTATCGGTCCTGGATATACCGATCTTGAGCCCTGTCGCGATGTTAAGCTTTGGGTAAGCTGGGGCACGTCCCCCAGAGTGCTGGCTCACCCTGGACGGCCTTCCGCGGCCCATGCCAGCAACGGCGGAATGCCGATCGGCCGCTCTAAACATCACCGTCATGCGGGTGCCAGCGATTACAATCGGATGGGTTGCCCGAGACCTGGCGACATGGGAGATTTGAATCTAAGCGACGCGGTCTCGCGCGCCGCTTTATGATCCCTCGGGCGCTGATCGCCGAGCGCGCGTCGCCCGCTCTGACACGTCATCGCATCCCCGTTCCAGAACCCCACATTACGAAGCAGTTAGCATGGCCATTGCGAATCAGCCGCACACACGGGAAATCCTCGAACGGCTTCTGGACGAGCGGATCCTGGTGCTCGACGGCGCGATGGGAACCATCATTCAGACGCTCAAGCTGAGCGAGCAGGACTTCCGCGGCGAGCAGTTCGCAGAGCATTCGTTTCCGTCCCTGAAAGGGTGCAACGATCTGCTATCAATCACACAGCCCGAGGCCATCGAGCGGATTCACTTACAGTACCTCGAGGCGGGCTCGGATATCATCGAGACCAATACGTTCAACGCCAATTCGATCTCGATGGCCGATTACGGTCTCGAGGCCTATGTGCGTGACATCAATCTGGCCGCCGTGGCTTGCGCCCGCCGAGCCGTCGACGAAATGAACAGCCGCACGCCTGGGCGGCCTCGATTCGTGGCTGGCTCGATGGGGCCAACCAAGGCTCAGCTTTCGGTGGCAGGCAATGTCGACGACGCCGCGTATCGTCCGGCCACGTACGAGCAGATGGTCGAGATGTATTACGAGCAGGTGGGGGCGCTCGTCGAAGGGGGCGTCGATATTTTGCTGCCGGAGACGGCCTTTGACACGCTGGTCTTGAAGGCCTGCCTGTTTGCCATCGATAAGTATTTTGTCGACCACGATGTGCGGCTGCCAGTGATGGCGTCGATCACGATTTTTCAAGGTGGGCGCACGCTCTCGGCGCAAACGATCGAGGCGGCCTGGACGTCGATTTCGCACGCCGACTTGCTTTCGGTCGGAATCAACTGCGCGCTGGGCCCCGAGCACATGCGCCCTTATCTGGAAGAGCTATCGCAAATCGTGCCCGTCTACGTCAGTTGCTATCCCAATGCCGGTCTGCCGAATGCCTTTGGCGGCTTCGATGAAACACCGGAACAAATGGCGCGGACGTTGGCCGATTACGCTTCGAACGGTTGGCTGAACCTGGTGGGCGGCTGCTGTGGTTCTACGCCGGCACACATCCGCGCGATTGCCGCGGCGGTTAGCGACAAGCCTTCGCGGAAGCGACCCAAATTGCCGGCGCTGACGCGCTTGAGCGGCCTGGAGCCGCTGACGCTGCGGCCGGACAGCAATTTTACGATGATCGGCGAACGGACCAATGTAACCGGCTCCAAAAAATTCGCCCGCATGATCCTGGCGGGACAGTTCGAGGATGCTGTCGCGGTCGCGCGAGGTCAGGTCGAAGGGGGGGCCAATGTTCTGGACGTGAACATGGACGAGGCCATGCTCGACGGCGAGGCGGCGATGACGCGATTCCTGAACCTGGTGGCTGCCGATCACGACGTTTCGCGCGTGCCGATCATGGTCGATAGCTCGAAGTGGTCGGTGATCGAAGCCGGATTGCGCTGCGTGCAAGGGAAAGCCATCGTCAACTCGATCAGCCTCAAGGAGGGAGAAGAGCAGTTCCTGCATCACGCCCGGCTGGCGCATCGTTACGGTGCCGCGGTGGTCGTGATGGCCTTCGACGAGCAAGGGCAGGCCACCAGCAAGGAAGAAAAGGTTCGCATCAGCCAGCGCGCGTACAAGCTGCTGATCGACAAGGTAGGCATGTCGCCGACGGACATTATCTTCGACCCGAACATTCTTACGGTTGCCACCGGCATCGAGGAGCACAATCGCTACGCGATCAATTTCATCGAGGCTGTGAGCGAAATCAAACGAGTCTGCCCTGGCGCGAAAGTCTCGGGCGGCGTGAGCAATATCTCCTTCTCCTTCCGCGGCAACGATCCCGTGCGCGAAGCAATGCACGCGGCGTTTCTCTATCATGCCATCCGCGCTGGGTTGGACATGGGCATCGTCAACGCCGGGCAACTTGCCGTCTATGAGGATATTCCGCGTGATTTGCTGGAACGTGTCGAAGACGTCCTCTTCGACCGTCGACCGGACGCCACCGAACGATTGGTCGAGTTTGCCGAGACGGTGAAGCAGGGAGGAACGAAGCGGGCTACCGCGGATCTCTCTTGGCGCGAAGGGGATGTGAACGAACGACTGTCACACGCGCTGGTGCGTGGCATCGCGGACTATGTCGAGAAGGACGTCGAAGAGGCCCGCCAGCTGTATGCCACCTGCCTGGAAATCATCGAGGGCCCGTTGATGGCCGGCATGCAGATCGTGGGCGACCTGTTCGGCCAGGGGAAGATGTTTTTGCCACAGGTGGTGAAGAGCGCCCGCGTGATGAAGCGCGCCGTGGCGTACTTGATGCCGTTCATGGAAGAGGAAAAAGCACGCGGCGGCAAAGCCGGCCAGGCTCGCGGCAAGATTCTCATGGCCACGGTCAAGGGAGACGTCCACGATATCGGCAAGAACATCGTCGGCGTGGTTTTGGGCTGTAACAATTACGAAGTGATCGATCTGGGCGTGATGGTCCCTTGCGAGAAGATTCTGGAAACGGCCGTCAAGGAGGCGGTCGACTTGATCGGGCTCAGCGGCCTGATCACACCCAGCCTCGACGAGATGGTGCATGTCGCCCGCGAGATGCAGCGGCAAGGCTTCCAGACGCCACTATTGATCGGCGGAGCGACGACCAGTGCCAAGCACACTGCCGTGAAGATCGCTCCCAGTTATAGCCAGGCCACGGTACACGTGCTGGACGCCTCGCGCAGTGTGGGAGTTGTCGAAAAGTTATTGAATCCCAAGGCACGCGAGCAATTCGCGGAGCGAAATAAAACCGAGCAAGCGCGACTCGTTCAGTCGCACCAGGAGCGGCAACAGGTCAACCTGGTATCGTACGACGAGGCACGTCGGCTTCGCTTTGCCACCGATTGGCGGGACGTACGAATCGACGTACCGTCGTTCCAGGGCATTCGCCTGCTGGAAGATGTTTCACTGGAAGAACTGGTTCCCTTTATCGATTGGTCCCCTTTCTTTCAGGCCTGGGAGCTGCGCGGCAAGTATCCCAAGATCTTCGACGATCCTACAGTGGGCATGGCGGCGCGGGAGCTGTTTTCCGACGCCCAGCAATTGTTGAAGCGGATCATCGCCGAGAAACTGCTTACGGTGCGCGGGGTATATGGCTTCTGGCCGGCCGTGTCGTTGGGAGACGACATCGCGGTGTACTCCGACGAGCGGCGCGATCGCGAAATCGCCCGCTTCCATACGCTGCGTCAGCAATGGGAGCGCAAGGGGCAAAAGGCCTACTACGCTTTGGCGGATTTCGTGGCGCCGGTCGAAAGCCAGCGGCACGACTACATCGGCGCGTTCGCCGTCACGGCTGGCTTGGGCACTGACGAACTGGTGCGCCGCTTCGAGGCCGAGCACGATGATCACGGGGCGATCCTGGTGAAATCGTTGGCCGATCGATTTGCCGAGGCCTTTGCCGAAATGCTACATCACCGCGCCCGCCGCGACTGGGGCTACGGGCTCGAGGAAAAGCTGTCGGCCGAGGACCTGATCGACGAGCGCTATCGCGGTATTCGCCCGGCGCCAGGTTATCCGGCCTGCCCGGACCACACCGAAAAGCGAACCTTGTTCGACCTGCTATCGGCCGAGCGCAACGCACATATAACGCTCACCGAGAATTTTGCCATGTACCCGGCGGCCAGCGTGAGCGGCCTGTACTTTGCCCATCCCGAGGCGCGCTATTTTGCGGTCGATCGTCTGACGCGTGATCAGGTCGAAGATTACGCCCGTCGCAAAGGCATGACGATCACCGAGGTCGAGCGCTGGTTGGCGCCGAACTTGGGATACGACCCGGGCTGAAGCACAGATGGCGGGCAAGGCGTTTTGACAGGCAGGAGTGCCTCGCGCTAGCCAGTTCTAAAAGTCGTACCAGATGCCCCAGCCGATGCGCTGCTCGAACTGGTTGTAGAACTCGAACTGCGAGCTTTTGCCGTTGATGTATTGCAGGCCGATGCGGAACGTGCTGAGAGCCAAGCCGCCGCGCCATTGCCAGCCGGCCTGCACGACGATAAACCCGCCGTACTTCAGTTCCTGGCGCTGATCACCGTAGAGGGCAAAGAACGGAGCGCCTCCGGCTCGGGCGGGGCTGTAGTCGAGCCCCCACTGCAACTCAACCGGCTGGGCGCCGTCTTCGTGTCCGAAGGCGTAATCGAACTCGCCGAACAGCCGCAAATTATCTGTCACAAAGCAGCCTATACCCAGCATGGCTGAGTCGCGCACGTAGTTAATTCGCTGTGCCGCGAACGCCGGGTTGTTAATCATCAACTCGTCACCCATGTGTGAGCTGAGATGCGTGTAGCCGGTTTTGTATTGCCAACGTCCTTGGGCGTACGTGACCGGAATGCCGACAGTGTAATCGCACGACAACAGCGGCGTGCTCGCCCCAAAAGGATTCAGCCGTGGCTGAGCCGAGCCGGTAAGGTCGACCTGAAAGCCTTCGGGCCGATAGGCGTTGGGCGTGCCGTAGCGCAGGATGCCCACGCGTGCACCTAACGTAGAATCCCATGCCGTTCCCACGAAGGGCGTATCCAAGCGCGTATCGTGATAAGGTCCAAGTTGCGTGTCAGTCCCCCAGGTCGTGCCGAGGCGCGGTTCCTTGACGCCGGCCAGATACGAACGGTACATCAGGCCGGTGGGCATCACGTGCCACGACCACGGCAAGTCGCTGCTCGGGCCGTAGGCCAGCGCCGTCTCACCTTGACTGGGCGGTCGGACAGGAGGTTGCGCGCCAAGCGGCACGCTCGAGCCGAGCACGGTAGGCTCGTCGAGCGAGCTGGCCATGCCCGAGCCCGACAGAGGATTGATCCCTGACGAACCGTTGGCTGGTGGCGGCGGACTCGTGGGGGGCGGATATCCACTTGGTGCTGCGGCGCCTGGCAGGATTGGCTCGGGCTGCCAACCCGTCGGGCTGACAGATGGCAAGCGGAGGGCCTCCTGCGCGGCGACACTACTGGCCAACATTGCCAACAGGGTCGCCGCGAGGAGCGCAGCGGGGCGCAGACGATGTGCTTGAGATTGGGGCATGCTTCTTGAGGCGCACCGTGCCGGCGGGAATCGGCTTGGTGGCTGTGGGCGGGGTGGGTCGTAGAACAAGATCAAACGTTGCCACACGCATCATCGGCATCTACGCCACACTGACCGCACGTGCGATAACGCGATTCTTTGGCAAAGTCGTGGCCAAAAGTCACTCTGCACAAAGCGGGTCACGGTTGCGGCTGCTAACACCCTGTGGATGCTGTCCGGACCTGGGAAAATGGTCCGCGGACTCGTTTTGGAAGGGTTGGCGCGCGTGGCGTTTGGGTTGTGCTAACCGGCAAATTTTGACTAGCCGGAAACGACGTCCCACGTGGCACAGGGGGCGCCACCGGCAGGGGGCAAAGATGACCGGCGGCGAGTCGACTTTGACGAGGTTTCCGGACGTGTACCCGAGGCGGGGCCTCCCCTCACCTGGGTGCAAAGCAAAAAGTAGTATAAAAGGGTTGCGGGCACGTTTCGTTTCCCTTAGGCTACGAACTTACGCTTTCCTAATCTAAATGCACCTTGACCCGTTTTGAGACTGCATCGCCGCTGCGGTTCGCATGGGACAATTCTGCGTAGATGAGGCGTGCTTGAAAGTTTGCGTTCAACGTGGGTTACGGTCACTGTCATCATGGCCGGGGCTCACTTGTGTCGCGTCGGGGTCAAGTGTGTTCTCCGTCGCAAAGTTTTGTCGTTTTGTGTGAAGGAGTGGCGAGTATGGCGTCGGGTACGATCAAGAAATTAGTGCATGACAAAGGGTTCGGGTTCATTCAGGGCTCGGATGGCGCAGACGTGTTCTTTCATCACTCGAGCGTGGCGGATCGCCAGTTCGACAATCTGTCCGAAGGGCAGAGCGTGGAGTACACCGTCGACCAGGGCGGCGGACCGAAGGGCAAGGGCCCCCGTGCAGCCTCGGTTACACCTGTCTAATTCGACAGGTAAGTAAACGTGGCGGCCGATGGCCGTTCGGGTTTACCAGGCCAAACAAGACCTAACGGGCGGCCTCGCAACTGCGGGGCCGCCTGTTTTTTGCGCTCACGCGGCGCGGCCGTCACGACCGCTGATGGCAGAATGTGGGATAATACTCGAGCGCGCCGATTGTCCCCCGCGACGTCGGCCGCGCAGCCCCCGGAAGTTTCTCCCGGCGTTCATCATTTAGCCAATAACGTTCATCGTTTCTGTCTATGCCGATTCGCGTTTCGAATATTCGTTTGGGCATCGACGAAAGCGAGCAGGCGATCACAGAGCATGCCGCTCGGGCACTCGGCATCAAGGCCAGCGACATTCGCCGCTGGCGCATTTTGCGCAAGAGTCTCGATGCGCGCAGCAAGGCAGATCTACGATTCGTATACGCCGCGGAAGTTGTATTAGGGGCCGACGAAGATCGCCTGGTCGCTCAAGCGTCGAGTCGCGCGCGCGGCATCACTGCCGAATTGTATCGCGAGACCGCGTTTGAGCTGCCGGCGACCGGCAGCGAGCCGCTTGCCGAACGGCCGATCATCGTCGGCAGTGGCCCAGCAGGACTGGCGGCCGCCTGTTTTTTGGCCGAAACGGGCTACCGGCCGCTGGTGCTCGAACGGGGCTTTCCCGTCGCCCGAAGGGTGCGCGACGTGCAGGCGTTCGACGCGGGTGGCACGCTCGATCCGGAAAGCAACTATCTCTTCGGTGAAGGAGGAGCCGGCACGTTCAGCGACGGCAAGCTTACCTGCCGCGCGAGCGGGCCCGACGTGCAGCGCATTCTGCAACTTTTCGCCGACTGCAAAGGGAAACCGTCGATCCTCTACGAACATCGTCCGCACCTGGGGAGCAATCGACTGCCGGCGGTGGTCAAGGCCCTGCGGCAACGCATTGAGGGCGCCGGTGGCGAGTTTCAATTTGCCTGTCGCTTAGAAGATCTGGATATTGCCGACGGCCGTTTGCGCGGCGTGACGACCTCGTCGGGCTACGTGCGCTGCGCGGTACTGGTTCTGGCGATTGGCCATAGCGCTCGCGATACCTACGACATGCTGCACGCCCGCGGTGTGCCGATGGAGCAAAAGCCGTTTCAGATCGGCGTCCGCATCGAGCAGCCGCAGGAACAGGTCAATCGCGTGCAATATGGCGACTCGCGGCTGGAAGACCGTTTGGGCGCCGCCGACTATAGCCTGGTGGCGCGGGGCCGCATCAATCTCTTCAGCTTTTGCATGTGCGCCGGTGGGCAGGTGATACCCAGCGTGTCGGAGCCGGGCTTTTTTTGCACCAACGGCATGAGCCTTTCTCGCCGTTCGTCCCCCTTCGCCAACAGCGGCATGATGGTCACGCTGGAGCCTCGCGATTTCGGATCGGACCATGTTTTGGCGGGTGTTGCGTTGCAGCGGCAGTTCGAACGTCGCGCGTTCGAGTTGTCGCGCGGCGAGTACGCCTGCCCAATCCAATGGGCTGGCGATTTTCTGGCGGGCCGCACGAGCCAGGGCGCGATTCCCTCGAGCTATCCGCGGCAGACGATTTCCAGCGAGCTAGCCGCACTGATGCCCAAGAGTGCTTTAGAATCGCTGCAGGCCGGTTTGCCGCTGCTCGATCGACGCTGGCGCGGCAGGTTCCTCGCCAATGCGACACTCGTCGCGCCTGAATCCCGCGGCAGTTCGCCAGTGCGCTTTCCGCGCCACCCGGCAGGGCTCGAGAGCGTGGGCGTGGCGGGATTGTACCCCGTGGGCGAAGGGGCAGGCTATGCCGGCGGCATCATCAGCGCGGCCTTGGACGGATTGCGGGCCGCCAAGGCGATCATCGCGCGTTTTGCACCACTCGAGATGCGCGCCTGATCAGAGCGCGCCGTTTCGTGGTCCGGCGTGACCAGTTGCTCTTATGAGCCGAACGTCGCTATTGCCGCTCTGGGTCGAGCTGCGGGTTGATCGGCGGGCGATTTCCTCGCGGGGCTTGGTCCCCTTTTCCGGCTGACCAGTCGTAGATGAACTCACGGGGGTACTGCGTGTAGCCACCGTAATAGTTCGACGAGCCGTAGTACCAGGACGACGGCGGGTAGAGGCAAGGTCGGTAGCGGTAGCCCGACGTGGGAGCACAACGATAAGCCGGGTAGTACGAATAGCCGTGGTGGGGGCTCCAACCCCCGAGACCACCCCACCAGGGGCGCCAATGATCGTAATAGGGATGGTAGCCGGGCCCGAATCCGCCGTAGGCGTAGTCGGCCTGGGCCGCGGTGGTCAGGCTGGCCGAGAGCGCGGTCGTCAGCAGGACCAAGATGATGGCTCGCTTCACGGTTTGCTCTCCCTGCGAATCGAAGTGCGCAAGATTGCCGAGACCTCAAAATCCACATCGGACGTTTGGCCTATGAGAAAGCAGGAAAAAAGTATCCCACACGCGGGTCCCCGAGAGGCGCATGTGCTAGCAACCGCTTGCAATCACACGGTAGCAAAAAGCAGGCAGAACTTGCCAGGTGGTAGCACAGCGCATGACAAACGGTCGTTGCGCATCGATAAGCATTATCGCGATTTAACGCGCTGTGCGCCGTGGGGCGCATGTTCTACGACATCCGCGTTCATCGATCAGCATTCACTTCGCCGCGTCACCGGCGCGAATCCACGCTTCGTTCGTGGCGACGTGCTTCATGCTCTTGCCCCCTTTGACGAAGTAGCTGTAGATGAAGTGGATCGTACCGTCGGCCCCCTGGATAACGGCCGGGTAGTGGTACGAACCATCCTCGTGCTTTTCCAGATGTCGCGTGATGGGCCAGGTGCGTCCTTCGTCTTCCGAGATCGACGCGGCCAGGCTATTGCGCCCTTTGACCGTGTCGTTATAGACAAGCAGCCAGTGACCGTTGGCCAATCGTACACCGTCGATGCCGGCGCCTGGGTTCGGCAAGTCCATGGTGCCGACCGGGCCCCAAGTTTCGCCGCTGTCCTGAGATTCGCTGGTACGGATCTTGTTCAGCGGACCATTCTCGCGCATGTAGGCGACCAGCGTGCCGTCGTTTTTGCGGAGAACGGTCGGTTGGATATTGCCAAAGCCGCAGATGGGCTCGCTGGCGTACCACGTGCGGCCATCATCGTCTGAGATCGCCATCAACGAGACCGAATACGCGTCTGTGTACAGCGGCAACAAGATTCGCCCGCTGGGGAGCACCGTTGGCTTGCAACGCGGCTGCCAACCCAACCGGTGCGAAATCTTTTCCTTGAGGGTTTTGCGTACATGGGCATCGAAGGCCTTCTCGCGAACCAATTCGCCCTCTCGTTTCGAGCCAAGCTCGTCGAGGGTCCTGGTCATCTTCTCTTCGAATCGCGGAGGGTTGAGCGGAATGACTCCCTGCCACTCCCACTGGGGCGGGCCGTCCTTTTCGTAGTCGCTCGACACAAGATATTCGGTCAAACACGATTCCCAACTATTGGCCAGGATCAGCGGCCAGAATAGCCATAGCCGTCCCCGGGCGTCGATCATCATCGTGGTGTTGCAATCGGGGAAGCCCGGCGTGTCGACCAGCAGAAAAGTTTCGCTCCAGTCGTTCTTTCCCTTGCGTTGCCGGGCACCGAAGACTGCCACGTCGTCGGCCGTGCGCTCGCCCGAGCCCCGATACCAACTGACAAACAAGTCGCCGTTCGGGCATTCGACGATGCCAGGGGCGTGGTTATGTTGCGGATTCAAGGGAAAGACCAGCGACTCACGGTAGCTGGGCTCCTCGGCCCGAGCCGATGATGGCAAGAATGCCAAGTTGAGTAGCAAAAGAGCCCAAGGCAGGGCGTTGGTCCGAGTGTCCAGCAGGGAACAAAATCTCATGGGGTGCGATTCCGGCGGGGCTAGAAGGGCAGGGGCGGGGGTAACGACCGTAGTGTGGTTGGCACAGTCGTGACTGTCAACTTTGAACGTGCCGGTTGCCAAGCGAGGCGTATAATTCCCGCCGGAGCTGGCTGAGAGCCGCTCCGGCACTTCGCTTTCGATCGACTTTTGCTCGCATCACGAGTACGGTTTTCTCACTCGGGAGACATCCCATGAACGCTGCGCTCGAGGGACCGCTGAATCTCGCGGGTCGCATGCTGCTGGCGCTCATTTTCGTGGCCAGTGGTTTTGGCAAGATTGCCGATTGGGAGGGGACTCAAGGGTACATGGCATCGGCCGGAATGGTGGCCATTCCGGTCTTCCTTGTGGGTGCGATCGTGTTCGAGATCGTGGGGGGATTGTCGGTGGCAAGCGGCTTCAAGGCCCGTTGGGGTGCCTTGGCACTGATCGTATTCCTCATTCCAACAACGCTGATATTTCATGGCTTTTGGCGCGAAACCGAACCCGGTCCGAGCCGCGTGCAAATGATCAACTTCATGAAGAATGTGGCGATCGCGGGAGCCATGCTCACCATTGTCGCCCGCGGCGCCGGGGCGTGGAGCCTCGACGCGCTGCTGGCCGATCGACAAAAGCAGTGACACGACCTGCCGTGATGTATCGGGGATACTCATGCGGTCGGGATCATCGCAAGCCCAGCGGCCTCGTCGAAGTATTTATCCGCCAGCCGCATGTTTTTGACCTTAAGACGAAGGGAACAGAATCATGATCATGCTGCGACGCTCGGCCGAGCGCGGCCACTTCGACCACGGTTGGCTCGACACCTATCACACGTTCTCGTTTGGCGACTATTACGACCCGCGGCATATGGGCTTTCGCACTCTGCGTGTGATCAATGAAGACCGCGTGAAACCGGGCGGCGGTTTTGGCATGCACGGCCACCGAGATATGGAAATCGTGACGCTCGTGCTGGCGGGACAATTGGAGCACAAGGACAGCCTGGGGACCGGTTCGGTGATTCGTCCCGGCGATTTGCAGCGCATGTCGGCCGGTACCGATATCCGGCATAGCGAGTTCAATCCTTCGGCAACCGATTCGGTTCACCTGCTGCAAATCTGGATTACGCCCCGCAAGCCAGGGTTGACCCCTCAGTACGAGCAGCGGCAGTTTCCTGCCGACGCCCGTAGCGGACGGTGGCAGCTAGTGGCCTCGCCCGACGGGCACGACGGCAGCTTGACCATTCACCAGGACGCGCGGATTTCGTGGGCCACTCTGGGGCCGGGGCAATCGCTCGACTATACGTTCGCGGAGGGCCGCTACGGTTGGCTCCAGGTAATCTACGGTGAGATTAGCGTCGGCAACGACGCGCTTTCCGCCGGTGACGGCGCCGGACTGATCGACGAGGCGCATCTAAAAATCACGGCGCGCGAGTCGGCCGAGCTGTTGCTGTTCGATCTGGGTTGAACGCCATGAGCGCCAGTACCCTGTCGCGACATCCGGATGCGCGCAGCAGCAGATACAACGGCTGCATGGTAGCAATTCACATCCGACATTCTGTCGGCTTTTTGCTCGGCAGGAGTGTTCGCGTGTCGTACAATCACGCGCATTCAGGGGTGCACTTCGTCGAACGAGGCCCTCATGGCTGAGCAGGAAGCTGCCCATTCGCTGGTCGTTGGTGAATTCTTAGAGTTGATTCGCGAGGGGCATTGGGAATACGCGAAGCGAACCAACTCGCCAGGCGCCGTCGTGATCGTGCCGGTGACCGATGACGGCCAACTCGTGCTGATCGAACAATATCGCATTCCGGTGGCGCATCGCGTGATCGAGCTTCCCGCTGGACTGGTGGGAGATTCCAGCGACGACCAGGGAGAAACAGTAGAGACGGCCGCGCGCCGCGAACTGCTGGAAGAGACCGGCTACGAAGCGTGGGAGTTGCGCGAGTTGACCTGCGGTCCGCCGTCGGCCGGCATGAGCTCCGAGGTCGTCACCTTTCTGCTCGCTACACATCTCAAGCGCGCCGGCTCCGGCGGCGGCGTTCACACCGAGCAAATCGAGGTCCACAGCATTCCGCTGGCCGACGTGCCGCGCTGGCTCGACAAGCGTCGCGACAAAGGGGTCATGGTGGACCCCAAGGTTTACGCCGGGCTGTACTTTGCCGAGCGGGCCGTGCGCAACGGCGGCCACTAACGATTCAAGAGCAAATGCGCTTGCGAAGAGTCCCGGCGGCCCGCGCGTTATTCTTGCGGCTTGATAGCGCCGGACCAATCGCACTCATACAAATGATGTCCCGACGGCGCGAGGCCTAAGCGCCGGTACGTGGATATCGCCGCGTGGTTGTGCTCGTCGACGTACAGCCGCAATCCGCAGACGTTGGGTTCGGCGCGCGCCAAAGTGCTGATAAAGTCGTGCAGGGCGCGAAACACGCCGCTGCCGCGGTAACTTGGATGCACGTAGACGCTTTGGATCCACCAGAAGATGCCGTTGCGCCAGTCGCTCCACTCGTACGTGAGCATCGTCTGGCCCACGACTTCGGTATCCAAGGTGGCGATGAAGTAGCGACACAACTCCGGTTGCGCGAGCGCCCGTTCGACGCCCAGCGTCAGGACTGCCGGATCGAGCACTTTGCTTTCGGTCTCGATTGCCAGCTGGCGGTTGAATTCGACGATCGTCCGCACATCGTCGATCGTTGCTTCGCGGACGAGCACTTTGTGATGCGTGGCTGGCATGGGTTCCTCGTCGGTATGTAAACTCCCGAAGCAACCTCGTGGGGTATTATGTCGCCAGTGGCCCCGTCGCGCAGTTCGCCAATTCGTCGGCTATGTCTTGCATAGTGGCGTCGCGCTCGCGTGGGTCGTGCACCAGGGCCTTGCGTACGATCGCGGCGAACGGCTCTGGCAACTGGCTGGCCAGCGCTGCGGCGTCCGCGTGGCGAATGCGATTGAGGACCTGTAATACATTATCACCGTCGAAGGCCCGTTGGCCACTGAACATCTCGTATAACATTGTGCCCAACGAAAAGACGTCGCTGGCTATCGTCGCCCGCTCGCCGTTGGCTTGCTCTGGGGACATATAGCACGGAGTTCCGGCGAGACTCCCTGAGCTGATGCCCAATAGGTCGGTGGTATCGTCCGGGGTTGCGGATCGCACCTCGCGACGCGAAAGTCCGAAATCCAGCAACTTCACTACGCCGCTGTCCGTCACAAAGATGTTGGCCGGTTTCAAATCGCCGTGTACGATGCCGCGAGCATGGGCCGCGGCCATGCCGGCGGCGATTTGCTGTGCCAAGTTGGCGCACGACTCGGCGGACAGCGGGCCGTCTTCGATAACCCGGCTGAGCGGCCTGCCGGCCAGATACTCCATGGCGATCACCGGCACGCCTTCGCTGTCGTCGACGCTGTATACCGTACAGACGTTGACGTGATTCAGCGCGGCTGCGGCGCGGGCTTCCGCCAGCACGGCGCCGGCGTTGGCCGGGCTGCCGACCTTCAAGACTTTCAGCGCCACCGAACGGTGCAATGTTGTGTCCTGCGCGCGAAATACCGAGGCAAACGCGCCGCTACCGATCTGCTCTTCGATGCGGTAGTGCGACAACACGCTGCCGGGCCCCAATGATCGTGGTTTATCGAGCGTGGACTCGCCGGGGCTCCAATTCTCGGCGCACAGCCCGCCGGTCTGCAGAGCGGCCAGCACACGCAGTATTTCATCGGTCCGGCGTCCGACGCTGAGATTGTGAACCACTTGGTATTGTAAGACGCTGTTGGGGTCGATGATGAACAGCCCGCGCAGCGCCACGTGCTGCGTTTCCAGAAACACTCCGTAGTCGCGGCAGGCGGCTCCCGACACGTCGCTGGCCAGCGGATAGCCGAGCCCGCTGAGCCCTCCCTGCGCGCGGGGAGTGCCAATCCAGCGCTGGTGCGATTCCAGGGTGTCGGCACTGATGCCCAAGGCATCGCAGCCACGGCGCGTGAATTCTTCGATGCGGGCCCCGATCGCCGTCAATTCGGTGGGGCACACCAGCGAAAAATCGCGAGGGTAGAAGATCAGCACCAACCAGCGACCCCGGAAGTCGGCCAGCCGGCTGCGGCCCGCGGCGGCGGTCGAAGGGAGGTCGAAATCAGGTGCCAGGCTGCCGACCGCGGCATTTGTCGTCATAGGTACACGCCTCGAACGCTTGCGCTCCGTCGCAGTTGTCCCCACAGCGCGAACTTACCGCAACGTGCCGCGAATGGCAAGGAGGCCGAAGATCTATAGCTTTACGGCGACCACGCGGATGCGACGATAGTCAACCACCCAGTGATCTTCTTGCCAGAGCGGATCGCGCAATTGTCGTTCGACGGCTGTGAATACGGATTCCTGTCGCTCGGCGCTAAGCGGCGCCAAAAATGAACCGGCGAACATACGCAGCCAGTTGCGCAATCCTTGCTCGCCATCTTCGAGCGGCGTGGGTCGATCGAAGAGCGTGGCGAAGCGCACTTCAAACCCCTGCTGTTCCAGAAGGGGCGCGTACTGTCCCACGCTGGGAAAGAACCACTGCTGCGACAGATCGGTGTCGCCGAGCGCCTGGTTCATCGCCGTGATCACGCTGGCGACGCACCCCTTGCCGCCGAACTCGGCCACGAATCGTCCGCCGGGTCGCAGGGCACCGGCAATCGCACGCACGGCCGCTTCGGGAGGGCGGACCCAATGTAGCACGGCGTTGCTAAAGACCGCATCTTGCGGCGCTTCCACTGTAAAGTTAGTGCCATCCGCGACGCGAAAATCGAGCTGCGGAAAATTGCGCTGGGCTTGTTTGACCATCTCGGGCGAGAGATCGGCGCCAATCACTTGAGCGCCGCGGGCCGCGATTTCGGCCGTCAGCGGACCGGTGCCGCAACCCAGGTCGAAAATTCGCTCGCCCGGCTGCGGATCGAGCAAATCTAACAACCCAGCCGCTGCTTTATAGACGAACGAGTGCCGCGAATCGTACAGCGCCGGATCCCAAGTCTGCGTGGGTGTGGTCATGGTGTATCTGTAGGCGGTAGGGATGATTAATTAACCGGGGTGACACGTCGTAGCGCGTCCGGGTTCACTCGCCGTGACGATCAAAGGGGCTCTCGCGAGATTCGTACTCCTCGAGATCTTCCTCCGAGTAGCCAAAATGGTGGGCCAGCTCGTGGATCAGCGTGCGCCGTATTTCGTAGGCCAGCTCGGCGCGGCTGCGGCAGGCTTCTTCGAGCGGGCGCTTGAAGAGCAGGATCTGGTTGGGCGCGTGCTCGCCGTACGCCTGCTCGGTGACAGCGTTACCCACGAATAGCCCCAGCAGTGTTTCCTGACTGGGATCGAGCCCGGCCTCGACGAGCATCTTGCGTGTGGGTGCGAGCTCGACGTCGACCACGACGTTTTCAAGCCACGCCTTGAATGGCTCGTCCAGCTCGGCGATCACTTGCTGAGCGATGGCGACGAACTCGGGCATCGAGAGATGAGCCGATTTCATGTTCTGCAAGAATTGCCAGGAAGGGCTCGTCGGTCACGCGTTGCCGAACCTATGACTTGTCTTGGACCGCATCGGTTGATGGCGCCACGGCCAACGCATGTCGCCGTGCGCGCCAGGCTTCTACGATGGCGGGCAATATCGAAATAACGATGATCGCCAGCAACACGACTTCGAAGTTCTTTTTTACCCAGGGAATATTGCCGAAGAAATAGCCGCTGAACAGACACAGTGAAATCCACAATACGGCGCCTACGACGTTGTAGCTGGCGAACCGCCAGTAGGACATGCTCCCCACGCCAGCCAGAAACGGGGCGAAGGTGCGCACGATCGGGACGAAGCGGGCCAGTATGATCGTCTTGCCCCCGTATCGCTCGTAGAACTGATGCGTGCGGTCGAGATATTTCTTTTTCAGGAAGCGTCCGTCGTGGTTGAGCACTTTCGGACCCAGGAAATTGCCAATCGCATAGTTCACGGCATCGCCGGCGATGGCGGCCACGCCCAGTAGCAAAAAAAGCAACGCCAAGTTAAGCGAATCGGGAATCGCCGCAAAAGCCCCCGCGGCGAACAATAGCGAGTCACCCGGCAGAATCGGTGTGATGACCAGCCCCGTCTCGCAAAAAATAATCACGAAAAGGATCAGATACGTCCCGGGACCATACTCCTTGATGAATTCTTGCAAATGCACATGGAAGTGTAGCACCAGATCGATAAGGTCTTTCAACCATTCCATGTGTAGTCGTGCGCCGTGGGTGGAGGTTGCCGTTGGCAAGAGAAAACGAGAATTGTTTCCACCGTGACCATGCCGATCGGGCCATGGGCCGCCCGTGGATGCCCGTAGGTCTCAAAGTCTACTGCGCGATTCCCATTCTCGGTAGTGCGGCCGCTTGCTACGACCGCTACAATGTCGCCCGTCGCCACCCCAGCACATGAAATGCGCTTGCCACTTCTGCCCCTGGATTTTCGGATTCATTGATGACAGCAGAGGAATCTCGGTCTGGCGTCGGCTCGGCAGGCGCGACGGCCCGCAAACGGTTGCCGCTTCACACCCGGGTATTGATTGGGCTGATAATCGGCGCCGTGGCCGGCGCGGTGGCCAACTACTTCCTCGAACGCGCACGGTTGGACAGTCTCCTCACGGTGACCGACACCATCGGCCGCATTTTTCTACGGCTGGTTTTCATGGTGGTTTTGCCGCTGGTGATATCGGCCCTGGCGCTGGGTGTGCTCGAGCTGGGGGACCTGCGGCGGCTTGGCCGGGTCGGCGCGCGAACGTTGTTCTTCACGCTCATCTTATCGGCCTCATCGGTAGCCATCGGGCTGGGGCTGGTGAACCTAATTCGTCCCGGCGCGCGGCTTTCCGAAGAGCAGCGTACGGCGCTCATGCAGCAGTACGCTCCGAACGTGGCGACGGCCAAGGCCAAAGCCGAGCAGGCCAAATCGCTGAGCGATACGCTCCTGGACATCATTCCCGAAAACCCCTTGCAGGAGATGGCCGGCGCCGTCGACGGCAGTTCCAAGGGGAACGGCATGTTAGCCGTGATGTTCTTTGCGCTGATGCTGGGCGTGGCGCTGGCCATGTCACCGGAGCGCACCGGAGCGCTAGTGCGCGTGCTGGAGGGAACGTTCGACGTCAGCATGGTAATTATCGGCCTGGCGATGCGGCTGGCACCCTACTGTGTGGCGTGCCTGGTCTTTGGTATCACCGCGCGGCAAGGGCCCGATGTGCTGGTGACGTTGTTCTGGTTCGTGGCTACGGTGCTGTTGGGATTGTCGATCCAGATGTTTGTGGTTTACTCGCTGGCCGTTGCCGGGATTGCGCGACGGAGCCCGCTTCAGTTTTTTCGCGACGTGTCCGACGCGGCGCTGACGGCTTTCGGCACATCCAGCTCTAACGCCACCTTGCCCGTATCCTTGCGCGTGGCGCGCGAGAATCTGAAACTACCCCCCGAAATCTCGCGCTTTGTACTGACCGTGGGGGCGACGGGCAATCAGAACGGTACGGCGCTATACGAAGGCGTGGTGGTGCTGTTCCTCGCCCAGGTATTTGGCGTCGAGCTGACGTTTGTTCAGCAGATCCAGGTGGTGCTGATGTCGATCCTGGCTGGCGTGGGAACCGCGGGTGTCCCTGGCGGATCGATTCCGCTAATCATGATCGTGCTGACGAACGTGGGCGTACCCGCCGAGGGTATTGCGGTGATCCTGGGGGTCGATCGACTGTGCGACATGTGCCGCACCGTATTGAACGTCACTGGCGACTTGGTGCTGGCCACGTGTGTGGCTGGAGATGAAGTGGCCGATGATCCGGCCCTTTTCCAGGGCGAAGGCCTGGCCCCACCGGCCGGTTAGCGCCATAAGCGCAGCCAAAGCCTGTTTTCGTTACCAGGCTGACCGCAATTCGAAAACCGTGAGCGATCGCAGCCGTACCGGTCCGCCGCGCGTGAAGAATTCCAGCGATTTATTGTCCGCCGCCGGCGTCATGCCGGCGGAAACCGCCACGGCCCCTTGGTTTCCGAAAATCTCTAGCGACCCGCGATCGACCAGCATCCGCACGCGGATCACACCGTCGACTGCTGCTAGCGGAACCTTGTACTTGCCGCAGCTAATCTCGTGACGGCGAACATCGTAGGTCACGGGCACGCCGCGCACGACAAAGCCACATTCCTGCGCCTCGGCCAGGTCGATTTCCGCTTCGATGTCGAACAGCTCACCCGCAATATCCTCTAGTGGATTCTCGCCGGGCCTTACCCGCGCGTCTCCCCAGGTGTGTAACGTCGTGCGGAGCGACTCGACTTCTTCGACGGGCCAGGCATGCATTCGCGGCCCATCCTTCGTTGTGTGCAACGACAAGTCGACCGGCACCGTCATTTGCTGATTGAACGGCATGCCCGGGAACTCGATCCCTTGTGCCCAACCGATTTGTACGCGTCGACCGTCCGGCGCATCGTTATAGGTTTGCGAGGCGTAGAAGTTCCCATGCCATAGCTGATGTTTACCCGGCTCTCCGGTGCTCGCATCCGGAGTAAACTTCCGGCCGTCGAACTGGCCGAGCGTATATTTACCGTCGGCCGCGTACAGCACCCAGCGCGTGTTCGTGTCGTTGTTGTCGATCGGCAACTCGAAAAGATCAGGGCACTCGAAATAGCCTTCGATGCGGCTGGCCAATTGCCAGATTTTCAGATCGGGCGAAGTATAAAACGCGATCCAGCGTTTGTTATCCGTTTCGTCGTAGACCGCCATCACCCAGCGTTTGGTCGGCGCGTGCCAGAGCAGCTTGGGGTCGCGCCCCTGATGACGCACGACGGGGTTGCCCGAGTACTCGGTCCAGGTGGTCCCCTGATCGTTACTGTAGGCGATGCATTCGCCACGTCCGGTGCTGGTATAGGCCAGCACCAGCGGCGTGTCGTCTCCACGCTGAAAACCGGCCGTATTGTCCCGGTCGACAACGGCGCTACCGGAAAAGCACCAATCTCCGTAGCGGTGCGGAACGAGCGCGATCGGCAGCTCGTGCCACTCGATCAAATCTTCGCTCACCGCATGCCCCCAGTGCATGTTGCCCCAATTCCAGCCGTAGGGATTGTGTTGATAGAACAAGTGCCACCGCTGGCCGTCGTAAACCAGCCCGTTAGGATCGTTGAGCCAGCCACGTTGCGACGTGAAGTGAAACTGCGGCCGCAACCGCTCGTGATAAACAGGAACGGCCACGCGCGGCTGATCGTCGAGCGTAACGGCAGCCAGGGCCTGCGAGCCCGCGGGAAGCGCTTCGACTTCGAGCCGTAACTTGCGGCCGCGGAACTCGGCGACGTCGACCGGCACCCAAAACGAGGGGCGGCCACTTGCCACCCGCGCCTTGTCGTCGAGGCGTTGACTGCTCGCCTCTCGGTCGCTGCCTGTAGAGTCGGCCAACTCAATGTCGAACTCGCGCACGCTATTTTCATCTACGACCAGTCGCATATGCCGCTGCGGGTTGCCTGTCGTCACGGGCAGATTCAAATAGCGGGCTGTGACCGTGATCTCGCGCTGAGCCGATTCGGCGGCGAGGCGCCGATCGCTTTGCACAATCTGATCGACGTTGACATGCCCCCAGCCGCCGGAACTGCGATCGACGATTTGTAACACGGCCTCGCGACCGGCCAGATCTTGCACATCCCAGGTTTGCCAATCGAGTCGCTCGTTTCCACCGCCGGCTGCCGGACCGGTTGCGGTGCGTACGACCTTGCCGCCGACGAGCAGGTTGACGCACGTTTCGAGCGGATGATGGCCGCCGCCGATCAAGAAGTTGATATAGCGGCGATCGATCTTGATTGGCGGGGATGCGAGTGTGCCGGTGGTCCTATCTCCGCCGACATAGGAGTTGACCAGGCCATGTCCCTCGAACCCGCTGACGGCCATCTGATTGGCAAGCGTGCCGCGCGCCGGCCTTTGGCCGAACGCTTCACCTGCGACCTGCCAATTGCCGTAATCGCTCCCCTCGAAATCCGCGATGACGAGATCCGGTCGGTCGGCGGCCGTCATTACCGTTGCTCGGAATGTCAGTGCCGCTGCGCACAACATCGCGCAACGGACAAATGTCGCCAGGTTATTTCTGCGCACGTCTTCCCCGAAGAAACCGGGCCCTTGCAAATCGCCACTGGTAGCCAGTTTCCTCAGATATTGGTCCGCCCGCAAGCGGGGCGTGGCATGACTTCGCGAGCGCCTGACCCACGGGGCCGGGTCGAGAATGCCGACCGCTGGGGGGCGGTCGGTGAGAGACGGGGTTACGCGGCAGGCAGAATCAATAGTCGCCTGCGATATCGGCTCCGCTGCGGGTTCCCAGGGCGTGCCACGTCTGCGGTTGGATGGTTGAAGCGACCCCGCGCACCGAACCATCCATGAGCAAACAATTAACCACGCCCGGATGATAACTTCGCGACGTGACGGCGGCGAACGTGTATCCGCTGGTCATCGCCTTTTCTGCTAACGAGACATAGTCGACGTCGTACGTGCCCGACACGTTCGGCACCTGATTACCCCCCTGGCTCACGGGCGTACCCGTGCCCACATTCTGATTCGTGACGGTGACATACATGGGTGCATTCGGAGTAAACGCAGTCGTAAAGCCCGTCTGAGTGACAGTCGGGTTGTTGTAGTCCAAGTGCAAGTTGCTGTTGAGGGTGCTGCCATCACCGCTGAAACTGCTCGCCTGCGGATTCACTCCGAGCAACGTGAGCAGAGCAGCCGGGCTCGCCGGCAGCGTCGTGTTCGTCGGGTCCGCCATGTTGGGGAGCTTAAGGCTGCGGATATAGCCGATGCCCATCTTGATACCGCCCGATTGAAGTTGGGCTTTCACCTCTGCCGCACCCAATGTGTTGCTGAGCCCATCGGTGATTGCTTGAGGCCCCAGCGCGCTATTGATGACGAAGGGCCCGTCGCTGGCGACATTGCGCGCCCAGTCGTATAGGAACCAGGTGCCGTAGTTGAATCCGTAGTTGATGGGCCAGCGGTAGGTGAACGTGTCGGGTGATGGTCCGCCGCCGTCGACTACCGCATCTACGCTAGAATCGCTGGGGCAGTTATAGGTGGGGATCTGCTGCTGAATCGCCATGCTTTGCGACGAGACGTACGCGCTCGCCAGGTTGCCCTGTTCGATAAAGGGGAGCAGCCCGAGATGCACGGACGTCGTACCCGTCGAGGGAGCGGGATACATCTCGGCCGGGGGAAAGACGAGGTAGGTCGTCTGGTAATTGTGTAGCGCGAGTCCCACCTGCTTGAGATTATTCGAACACTGGGCCTTGCGCGCCGCTTCGCGCGCCATTTGCACGGCCGGCAACAACAGGCCGATCAAGATGCCAATGATGGCAATAACGACCAGCAATTCGACCAGAGTGAAACCACGACGCTGTTTCGGCATCGCTGCCCCTTTTGCAATTCCGGGATGGCTTTGGACATTGGGTCCCGCTAGACAGCAAAGGGAATGCCCCGGACAGGTCCTAACAGATTCGTAAGACGCGCCTTGGGCCCATGTCCAATACGCGCAGAAAAGTGCCGCAAACGGCGGCTTAAGGGGCTAGATTTCCCAATCGCGGCATTGCGTCGCGACGATGTTTTCACCAGGCGTGGCGAAAACTTCGCCGTGACATGACCGCCCTGGCGGGGACGCTCGCCTTTAGGCGAAGACCGCTTAGGTCAATCCGGGAATCGGCTCGCCGTGATAGATCTGATGCGGTCGATCTTCCTGATCGTGCCACACGGCCATGTCAGGAATACCAAGCGATTGGTAGATCGAGGCGGCCATGTTCTCGGGCTTTACGGGGGTGTTGGCCGGGTGACCGCCGTTGCGATCCGATGAGCCAATGACCGTTCCTCCGCGCACGCCGCCTCCCGCGAAGAAAACGCTTTGCACCGCGCCCCAGTGATCACGCCCTGGCAACTTCATTCCGGCCAGTGTCGAGATCCTCGGAGTGCGCCCGAACTCGCCTGCCATTACGATCAACGTGCTATCGAGGAGTCCTTCCATCTCCAAGTCGTCCAACAATGCCGATAGGGCGCGATCCGTGGGGGGAAACAATTGGTCCTTCAGTACGGGGAAGATGCTCTGGTGCGTATCCCAGGTTTCGTTGTTTCCCAGATTCACCTGCACCAAACTAACGCCGGCCTGCACCAGACGCTTGGCCATCAATAGCGACCAGCCAAACACGTTGCGGCCATACCGTTCTTGCACGGCCGGCTCGGCATGCGCGACATCGAATGCTTGATGGACGCGCGGATCAGCCAACAGAGAGATCGCATCCTGCCGGTAGCGGTCAAAGCGCTCGTCGCTGGCTAATCGCTCCAGACCCGCGCGTTGTCGGCCTACTTCGTCTAGTAGCGCCAATCGCTTTTGAAATCGATCGCCGGCCAACCCCTCGGGCAGGGACAAATTCGGTGCCTGAAAGGCAAAGCCCGCGGGATTCTCGGCACCGCGCTCGAAATGAAATCCGTACTCCGGCCAGGCGCCGTAAGAGGTGGCGTTGAACGGCGAGGCGTCGACAAACCAAGGATCACGCTGCATCCCCATCTGGCCGCCAAATTGGCCAGGAATGACACGCCCAGAGCGGTGAATGAGCCGCTCGGGCAGTACCACGGCCGGCGGGAGATTGTTTTGCCGTGGTTGCGCGACGCCAGCGATCGCAGCGATCGAAGGCCAATCGGTCGATTTCGGCCCGAGGGGATCGAACGCCGGCGGCACGGACGACACGCCCGAGAGCATAAACATGTGGCCTGCGGAATGATCGTTCGTGCCATGTGTCAGTGAACGGACCAGCGACCACAGGTGGCTTCGCTTGGCCAACTCCGGCAAATGTTCGCAGATCTCGATGCCTGGTGTCCGGGTCGAGATTGGCCGAAATTCTCCGCGGATCCCGTCCGGGGCAGCGGGTTTCAGGTCAAAACTCTCGTGCTGCGACATTCCGCCGGAGAGAAAGATGTAGATTACAGCGCGAGCGCGCCCCGTCGTGGACGCGGCACGTGCCGACGGAGCGGCGGCGCTCCGCAGCGCGGCCAGGTGATTCATACCAAGCCCCAGCAGGCTCACGGTGCCGGCTTCTAGCGCAGCCCGGCGCGTTAAGCGCGGGTGGGTCGCGGTCGACGGGCGAAAGGTGGGCATGGCGTGCCGTCGCGATCAAGGTGGGGTCCAATGAACATAACGCTAACAGACACCAGAAGATGATTCAAGCAAAGCTGGATCGTAAGCGGCGTCGTCGCTCCCGACGGCAGATCGCCTTGTCGAACTCTCAACGGCAATCCCGTTGAGGAACGATCGCATGCCGACGACGATTCCTGATCGCTGAGGGTTCGAGTTTCGACTCAGCAGCAATGGAATTTTATTGACAGTCGCGTTACAGAGATGTAATGTGACGGCGCAGTTCGGGAATCTAAAGAGTCGCACCAACATTTCTCTGCTCGTGCCACTGGGAATTCCTACGATTCTTTCCTGGCCATCGTAGGAAAACGTGTCGCACTGTTAGGGCTCGTCGGCGGTTGAGTGTGTGTAGGTGCTACGCGGCAAGAGGGCTCGCGCGATGTGGCTCAAGCGTGCGTCGCGAATGACCTGTCGCATTGTGCTTGCATTCTTAAGCGAAGATCGCTTGGCGCTGCGCATTGATTGCGCTCGTGGCATCGGGGCAGGGCTGGTTTCTCGGGTCGTTCTTAGCCCCGCGTTATGCAGTAGAGACGCCAATGAACTCGACAGTTCCGACAATCTGTCGATATCTCGCGACGAGGTAGCTTGCGCCTCACGTCTGAGCGCTCGGCGACACGCACGTCCGAATTAATGCGCGGACGTGTCTGGGCGATGCAACTGTTCTTGCACGCCCATTTTGTTGCGCGGCAGCGTCAAGAAATGGCCGCCTGCTCTCGCCGCGGCGCGCGGCGGTCTTGTCCGTTGCGCTTTTGCAGGGCCAACAAGATAAACCAATCCACCTAGGAGTAGAACCATGTCACGTCGCATGAATCGCATCGTGTCGGTCGTTGTCGTCCTGATGGCGGTCCTGGCTGCACAGGCTGCTGCGGATCCACTGCCTGGTGAAGTTCTAAAGTTCGAGCAATTCCCGTTAGTGGCGGGTCCCAATGGCGGCTATCCAGGCCACGACGAAATCAGCACCATCGCACCCGCGAATGTCGCCCCAGGTTACACGGGACAGTACATGGCCGATGATTTTGCTGACAAGTTCTCAACGCCAGTGGTCGATGTCGGTTGGTGGGGTTCGTACTTGCAAGGGAGCGGCGCCACGCAGTTTCTGATCTCTTTCGAGTCTGATGTGCCGGCCGATCCTGCTGGTGAATTCAGTCATCCCGGCCAGGTGCTCTCGGCACAGATCGTAACCCTGGGCGCGCTCACTGCGGGATCGGGCACCTTCACCGAGACTGCCGTACCGAATCCAGGCAGTCCGGACGGCAACCTGTTTCAATACAACGCTGAGTTGAGCGTGCCGTTTGCCGAGCAGCCGAACACCGTCTACTGGTTGAAGATCGTGGCCATACAACAACCAGGGCAGGGATTTGTGTGGGGCTGGCATGATCGCGATTGGTCGATTCAAAATCCGTTGGCGTCGACCGCGCCGGCGGTGTCTCCCGGCGAGCACGTGCTGGGGATAGTCGCTCCGGGCATTCCTGTGTACCACTTTCAAGACGATGCGGTATCGGGAACGATGACGCTCGACCCGACGACGCTGCCGCTGCCTGGCCCAATCTCGCCGGGTTCGGTTCACCAGGCCCTTGGCACCCCGCAGAACTACATTCTGCCGTGGGACGGACCGGCGGCCGTTCCGGGGACGACGTTTCCGGGCATCGACTCGTTCTCGAAGGACCTGGCATTTTCGCTGTACACCAGGACGCCGGAGCCCTCGACGTTTGTCCTCTTAGGACTGGGTTCCCTGGCGTGCGGGCTGAGCCAATGGCGCAAAGCACGCCGCGGCTTGTGAGATGCCCAGCGATTCTGCCCCTCTCCGCAGTGCGGAGAGGGGCAGGCGCTGGGTGCGATGTCGCACGATGAACGCTACGGGCCGCGGCTGGCTCGCTTTGGCATGCGGCCCATTATTTTCCTACGGCAATTCGTTGAGCGTGTAATAGGCGTCGGGGTGCAACAGCTTCTCCCCTTCGTCCGTAGGAACGTCTTTCAGTCGCAGGTGGTAGACACGCCGTTTGTCGCGCTCCGGCACTGTAATATGAGCGGTCAGACCGTCGCTTGCTACGCGGATCTCGGTAATTTTATTTTCGCGTCGTTCGATCTCGGGCGAGCCGTACGTATCCCAATAGTGATAGGTGTACGATTCCAGAAACCAGCGCTCTGCCTCGGCTGCCTTGGCGACGTCGATCGGCTTGGTGAATTTCAGGTCCCAACCATCGGCCGTGATATTCATGGAATGAATTTCCGGCGGGACGTTGCCTGTGTACACCACCCGCTGCACGCCGTGCGTCTGTCCTCCGAGCGAACCCCAACCGCGATTGGTTTCGCCAACGAACATGCTGCCGTCCGGCGCGAACGCAAGTCGGTTCACGCCCGACTGAAATCCAGTGCGGAAGCCGAAGCACGCACCCTGCATGCGTCCCTGAACTTCTTCCAGCGAACAGCGCATGACGAGCGAATTGGTCAGCTCGGCCACAAAGCATTGTCCGGCAAAGGGACCGAACCGCCCTGCGGTCGTATCCCACACCGGTTCGGCCGCCGAGCGCGCTACGGCAAAGGGAAACCAAATGGCCGGCTGCACGACCTCGGGCGTCTCACCCTCGGCCACGCCCGGCATCCAGGGAAGAGCCGCTTTGTGGCCGTAGAACTCACCGCGGCGGATCTCCTGCAGTTTGCAGACCGGGATGTATTCTCCTTGATTGTCGGTATAGAACAGCCGACCCGCCGGATCGAAGGCCACGCCATTGGGGCTGCGCAATCCGAATGCCCAGGGAGTGAACGTGCCGTCACGGCCGATCTTGGCACAGCAGCCGCGATACGCGACTTCAGGACGCTCTTTGCTGAATGCCAGGTTCAATGTTACGAACAAGTCGCCCAGCGCGTCACGCACGGGGCCGTAGGCGAACTCATGGTAGTCGCCCGAGATGCCAAAGCGATCGCACATGGTGTCGTATTCGTCGGCCACGTCGTCGCCGTTGGTGTCGCGCAATAACGTTAGTTCCGGCCGTTGCATGGCCCACAGCGAGTGGTTGCCATCGGCCAGCAGTCCTAAGGGCTCGTGCAGACCGATGGCGAATCGTTGCCAGTGGATCTGGTCGACATCCTCGGCCAAGGGATTCGTCACCAGCCACACATCACCGCGGCGCGTGGCCACGAACAACTTGCCGTCGGGGCGAAACGCTAGTCCGCCCACTTCGACCAACGTGTCCGGCGGCAGCGGGAGGCTCTCGATGCGGTAATGCTGCCCTTCGCCGGTAGGAGGAAAGTCGCGATCCAACAATCGATCGAGCTTCACCTGGAAACGGACGGCCACGGTCGGATTGAAATAGAAATTCCAACGCCCCTTGCGATGCGCCACTTTGATGAGCAGATCGTTCATCCCCTCGTGCAAGTCGAGAGCGACCGTATCTTGTTCAAGCGCCTGACGCGTGCCGGCCCCGGTGAACACGAGCGGTTTGCCATTGAGCCAAGCCACCACTTGATCTTCGCTGCCGATCGATACAGGCACTTGCATCGCCCGCGGGCTTTCCACCCGCCGGTACAAATAACAGGCGCAGTCATCGGAGGTCTTGAATCTGGCCAGGCTGACGCGCAGGCCGTCGCGCAGATTCACGCCGCGCCAACGAGCCGTCTCCCCTTTGCCTTCGTAGGTGGCGTTGAGTTTGATCTCTTGCTCGGGCGGGTAAGAAGTGCTGAGGCCGCGGCCGTCTGTGTTGTCGAATGGCCCAATCAAGTGCCAGGTGGCAGGCCAGCGTACGGCGCCGCTCGCCTCGAGCGATGCTATGCGTGTTGCTTCGCGTGTTTCTTTTTTTACGTAGGTCAGGTCGTCTTGCGCTAGCGTAATCGTTGCGAGCGCGAGGACGACGCACAGCGCGAGACTCGTGTGCAGCGCGTTCACCGTATGCCCACGTGCCGTGGGCATGGCACCGGCTTGCGCGGCTTGCTTTGTAAACGTCGTTTGGCGATCGGCGGACATGAGCTTTGTCACTTCAGTTCCTCTGCCAGCAACTGGCGCCATGTTTCGGGTTGCGCATCGGTTGGCCGCCACAATGTCATTTTCACGTTTCGTTCATCCCCCGCGGCCGGCGCGGCAATGCGAACCAGCACTTGCCAGCGCTCGCCCTGTCGCTGGATGTGCCAATCGGCGGTGTTTCCCGTAGGTCGAAGTCTCAACAGCAACGGCTGGCCCCCTTGGTCGATTCGCAGAAAGCAATTGGCCGCCGGGCGTTGGTCGCCGACGGGTGAAAAATCGGCGGCTACGCCTGTCGTGATCTGGGGCTCGGTCTCGGCATCGGACACGTGCAGCCACACGAGATCGTTTGCAGGGGCCGCAATGGATACTTCGCGTAACACACCCACGCCTGCCGCCGACCGCAGCGACGTGATTCGTTCCGCGAACGTTGCGTCTCCGCCCCCATCGAGCGCCAAGCGGTAGCGGAACGTCGGACCGCGATCATCAACCTGATATCCCAGTTGTGCGAGCCGCGATGGATGCAGCTTTCCATCGCGCACCATAAAGCCGAGCGCAGGGTCCGTGTCGCGCCCGGCGAAATTCGGCACCAGGGAGGTCGCGGCAGTGACCTCCCACGGGCAGCCGGCGGGTGCCGTCCAGAAAGTAGTACCGAGCACGTGTGCCGGGTGCCCGCCGCGTCCGTTCCAGACCGGTCCCATATCGAGGAATTCACCACTCCAGGCGAACGCCAGCCGGCCCATCTGAGCATCGAATGCTGCGTGTACGTCATTCGGAAAGCGCACGGCGATGCTGCGGGGTGTGGTGCCGGGCAAAAACGTTCGGATGGCTACCGGACGCGTGCCGGCCGCCAGCGTTTGCAGCTTTTGCCGCTCGAGTCCCTCGGGGGGCGGCAGGCTGCGGGCGACGGCCAGATACTGCCAGATCGCGGCGCGCTGCCGTGCGGGATCGCCGTCGAGGATGTCTTTATATGGGCTCTCTCCATTGAGAAACACCGTCGGCATCCGCGTCCCAGCCGCGATGCGTTGCGGGTCTTGCATCCAACGTTCGTACCAGCCGTTATTGATGCGTGCCGTGACGTTGGCCAGGTCGGGACCACGCGTGCCTGTCGACGGGATATCGAGCATGTCGTGACACTTGGTACAACCAAAGCCACGGCTGCCTACCAGCGTGCGCCCGGCTTCGGCCAGCGCTGTGTCCGCAGGGTTGTCGGCAGCTTTGTCGGCAGCAACGGCCGCGGCCGGCTCTGCCAGCGGCTGCGCGTCGAGCGACGCCAGCTGCGGTGGAAGCGACGAGATCGATCTCTTGTCGAAATGCGGCATCTGCAACGACATCCAGGGACGCGATCGTTCGTCCCCTTCCAGAACGCCGCGAAGTGCTTTGCCCGTGAGCTTACCTGTGACTTGTGTCAATGACGGCGGCGTGACCAATTCGCTACCCCCGTCCTGGCCCGTGCCGAGACGATTAATGAACTCCTGAGTTAGGCCGCCGTCGCCGTCGCGTTCGTGACAGGCCTGACAATTGAAGCGGACTAGCGCTTGCCGGGCCGCATCGGCTGGCGCAGCGAGAGCCGGTGCTTTTACGGCGCCCTGCAGCAGTGCGACAACCGCCTTGCGATCGAGCGCGGCACTGAATTGTGGCACAGCCTTGCCGTCTGCCTTAGTCGACGAGACGTCGTTGGCGTCTGCCCGCGCTGTCGCCAGGCATCCCCCCGCACATTGCGTCGCCACAGCGAGAAAATCGAGGCGGCTGGCCTTGGGTTGCCACGGTTGATCTTCACCTGCAGGTTTCATCTCGTGGCAGGCGGCGCAGTTGCGCGCCTGCATCACCTCGCGACCCAGCGCCGGCAGCTGTTGCTGGGACGGTAGCGCGGCAAAGGCGGTTTGATGCGCCTCGGAGAGCCCGAGCGCCGCGAAGGCGGCTTGCACGGCATCGGCGGCCGGCGCCGCGGGCAATTCCAAGGCAGGTGCCGTAGCCGCATCGTGGCCAATCAAGTACATCGCCAGTTGCCGCTTGTCGAGTTTGCCGAGCACGAAGCGGGGCATGAGTCCGGCCGGGGCAATCGCCTCGGGCTTGTGCAAAAACGCCTCGATCACCTCGGGCGTGGTTTTTTGCGATAGGTTCCGCAATGTGATACGCGCCGGCCGCTCCCCCTGTCGCTCGTGGCATACGGCGCAACCAATTTTCTGGAAGTGCTGCGCACCGGCTTCGGCCGTTTCGCGAACCACCGCATCGGGCGAGCTGGGCACGATGGCTATCGGTCCCCCCTCGGCGGCCAAAAATGTCGCCACCGCATAGCGTTCGACGTCACCAATTGCGTCAGCAGAAAACAGTCGTGGCATCACGGCTTCGGGGCGCAGCGTTGTCGGATCCGCCAGCCAGTGGTAGATCCAGCCGGTCTTGAGCCGCGCCCCGGCGGCGGTCAGGCGCGGACCGGGGCGCTTGGCAAGTTGCAACGACAAGGACACCTTTTCGTTCGGGGTGTGACAGGCGACACAGCTATGTTCTTCTGCCACGAGACGGCCGCGTTGGAACAAATCGTCAACGAGCGGATCGCCTTTTTGGTGTCCTAAAACTCGCGATGGCAGTGGCTCGGGGGCGAACGATTCTGATTGCCAGTTGAGCTTCAATCGCGCGGGCTGATTCGCTGTAGGTTCGTATTGAAGGTCGACGCGATGCAGACCGAGCGCCAATTCCACTGGCGTCGCAGCCGTGGTTGATTTCCGAGTTTCGTCCGTAAGGGGTAGTGCGACCGGTCGATCATCGATCGATAGTGCAACGCGTCCGATTGCCGTCGCCGAGAATTGATATTTGCCGGGCTGAAGAATGTCCATCACGCCGCGATAGTGGACCCGCCAGCCGGTTGCCGGCAATCGAGGGTCGGGCGACTCGCCGATGGCAAGCTCGCAGGCCGGGATCGCTTCGTAGCGGCTGAACTCGACGTGACTATCCGCGTGCGCGTAGTTGGCGACGAGTCCGGGAAGTCGCGTGGGAAGCACATCTTCGTCATCGTTATCCGCCGGAGCGGACCAGGCCGTAGCGCCGCTGATCATCAGAAATGCGACGGCGACATAAGGCATGGAGCGCAGCAGGCACGCAAACGGAGGCGTAGTGGCAGCGAAGCAAACTTTCATCGGAGACCGTGTCTACGTGGTAGGCGGGATCGGCAGGGCGGCTGCTGCAGGTATCTGCGAGGCGGCCGCGGACCGGCGGCAAACCCCCAGTTTACGCTCGGCGGATGGCGAAATAAACCGCTCTGCCTCCCTGATGGAAAAGGCGCTCGCCCCGGTTGCTTGGCGGATCGGTTGACGCAGCCTCGGAAGTTCCCGCGGCGGTTGTGGCAAAGGGCGCATTTCGCGGTTGCGCACAGGGCGGTTAGAATCCGGAGAGTGATTCCACTAGACGCGTGCGATTTGAGGCGAGAGTGTTCCGCCAAGCCTGCTCCAACTATCTGACATCGATCCGCCTCCATCGCCGGGAAGTGCTGCGCGCTGGTAGCCTGGGGCTGTTAGGGCTGTCACTGCCTGGCTTGCTGGGCGGTCGGGCGAGCGCCGCAGCCGAGGGCGTCCCCCTCACGGACGCGACCTTTGGGCGCGCCAAGAATTGCATCCTGCTCTTTATGTGGGGCGGCCCGGCGCAGCACGAAACTTGGGATCTGAAGCCCGACGCGCCGGCCGAGATTCGCGGCGAGTTTCGGCCGATTGATACCTGCGTTCCCGGCATTCAGATCAGCGAGCATTTTCCTCAACTGGCTCAGCGGACCGACAAGTTGGCGATCGTGCGCTCGATGACGCACACCAACGTCGACCATCTGACTGCCACTTCGTTCCTGCTTACCGGTCAGCCGCCTCCGCCCGACGGCAACCTGCGCAATGATTGGCCTCATATTGGGGCAGTCTTATCTCGGCTGGGGCATGGCCGGGGACCGCTGCCTCCGTTTGTCTCGCTACGGCCGAAGCTAGAGAACGACGTGCCGCGGTTTGTCGAGCAGTGCCACGGGCAATTTGCAGGCTGGCTCGGCCAGGCCTACGATCCACTAACGATTGACGCCGACCCCAGCCGCGACGGCTACCACGTGGGCGATTTCAAGCTGCCGCCCGAGATTTCCGTCGCACGCATGGACGAGCGGCGCAAGCTCCATCGCGAGTTCAACGCCTCGCTACGCAGCCGGCTGACGCAAGACGAGGGCTTAACTGCCTTCGACGGTCATTATCGTAAAGCGTTCGAACTACTCGATTCGTCGACCGGCGGCGATGCGTTTGAAATCGATAAAGAGCCGGCTCCGCTGCGCGATCAATACGGGAGAAACCCGCACGGCCAAAGCGTGCTGCAAGCCCGGAGGCTGGTCGAGCGCGGCGTGCCGCTGGTGACGGTCTATTGGCCCAACGACGGGCGCAAGAATGTGAGTGTCTATTGGGACACCCACAATCGCAATTTTGTCGATCTGCGCGAGCGGTTGATGCCGCCAGCCGATCAGGCGTTTTCCGCGCTGCTCGACGATCTGGCGACACGCGGCATGCTCGACGAGACGTTAGTGATCTGGACCGGCGAGTTCGGCCGCACCCCACGCATCGGACAGCGTAACAGCGATGCCGGGGCAGGACGCGACGGCCGCGACCATTGGCCAGGTTGTTTCTCGACCGTGCTGGCCGGCGGAGGGATTCGCGGTGGGCAGGTTTACGGTGCATCGGACAACCATGCTGCATACCCGGCAGCCGATGCCGTGCCGCCGGTCGACCTCGTGGCGACCGTTTATCATCTGCTAGGCGTCAGCCCTGACGCGGTGCTGAACGATCAACAAGGCCGCCCGCTAACGATTTGTCCGGGCACGCCCATTCGCCGCTTGCTTGCCTAGTGCTGGGCTGTGCCGGTTTCGAGGGACCGAAATTCTGCGCGCACGAACGCCGCCCTATCAATCATGTGGCGGCGTGGCGGAATCCATTGCCCTGGTCGCGGTTACGCGTCCTGAGGGGCTATGCAGAGAGTCAGTTCCAGGTCGAAAAGAACCGCTTCTCCAGGCGGGTCAGGCGGGCCTTGGCCTGGGCCTGCTCGTAGGCCTGACGATAGAGCGCCTGAATCGCGTTAACCTGCTGCACGGCATGGATTTGGACAATGAAAACCGGGCACATCACAAATCCAACCGGCACCACGTTAGGCTGAGATGCGGGCTGAACTGTATGCTCGGCGAACATTCCTGCGAGGCGATTCACGGCCATGGGAGAAGGTCCTCGAATCACGGGCGCTGTGTGGGGGTTTAGGGCGACTGGGAATTTATCACAACTTACTTGATCAACATTATGTATATCGTAAGTCTACCATGCTTTCAATAATAGCGTCGGCATTTTTTTGGGGATTTCCGGCGTTTAAGGCCCCACCCCCCTAAATCCGTTAAACCGAACGCCTCTTGCCAAACGAAATATGGTTTCGCTAGGATCACACGCGTCGTTTCAGTGCTGCCAACAGTGGCATTGAAGGCGTTTTTTCTATCGTCGCGTCGCTGACTGGAGATACCAGAGGAACGCAAATCCCTTCGGTGTGGGCCTGGTAAGCCTCGAACGGACATACGATCCGGACGCTGCAGATTGCCTGTGCATTCTGTGGCAGCGGCTGGGCCCAAGAAAAGGAGTTCATGTATGTCGAGCGCGATGTTAATAGAGCGGGCGAGTCTTGGTTTTCCGGGCATGGCCAATCCGAGCATGGGCGGCCAGACGGCCCCCCACGCCGCTTCGACCGCCAACTATTGCGTGGTCCCTCGCTGCACTCTCAAGGTGGAGAAGTGCCAGGGAGGCATGAAGATCCACTGCAAGTGCGACGACGACGTTGCTTGCGGAACGCTGCAGAACTTGTGCAATATGTTGGCCGGTGGCATGTGCAGTTGCGTCTGCACGATGAACGGCATTCCTTGCTGCACGCTGAATCTGGCCTGCGGCATCTGCAAGTGCGAAAGCACAAAAGACGGCGTGTGCATCACCTGCACCAGCGGTGACAAGACTTGCTGTGAAATGATCCAGGCCTGCTGCGATTGTTTGGCCTGCATGTGCAAGTCGGGTTGCTGCTGCTACGTCTGCTTGGGCAACACGCCAGTTTGCTGCTGCTGCTAAGCTGACGGGCGTATACGACGATTCGATTCACCCCCGTGCCGGCAATCCAGCGCGGGGGTTCTTCATGCGCCGCGTGGTGGCGAATAAAAAAGCCCGCGCCGTGGTCGGGCGATACCACGGCACGGGCCTACCACTCTCCCTTTTCCGTTCACAGGGGAGACGTTTCAACGAACGTTGCACTGTGTCGCGGCTTTGCTGCCGCAGGACGTGCAACTAGTAGTTTGGCGTTGGCTCGCCTTGGCCGCGCGTGACGAGTGCGGCGAACGTCGGCATGGTGATTGTCGAATTCAAAAAGTGGACCGAGCCGTCGCCGAACAGAGCGTTGGCCCCGCCGGGATGAAAGGCAAAAACTTCCCCGGTCCCTTCGGTTGTGTAATACGGATAGTTGGTTGCCCCGCCGTTCAATGCCACAACGTCCTGACCGTTAGTGCAGTTGATGGCGCAGGGCCCCCACGGGGGGCTGCCCGTCGAGGTGGCCGGGAACGTGCCGTCGATGTTCGACCCTTCGATCGCAAAGTCGTTGGCTGCGCGGGCCCAACCCCCGCCGTTTACGCGTGCGACCAGTTGATCCGTACTGATCTGGCCGCCGGCCTTGCGAAATACAAACGGGCGACCGGCCGATTCGGCCAGAGCAATCGTATTCGACAATCCGTCCGAAACGTCCGCTAAGCGCGGTGAGGTCTTTTGCTGGCCGTTGGTTGCCGGGAGCGTGGTCAAAGTGGGATCGACTTGCGGCATCATGCCTACTCCGGCGACCGTGATAATTCCATTGGTCACGAGCGCCGTGGCGACGCCGGTCGTGGCCCCATAGTCCGAGGTCATCACATGGACCGGATTAGGACTGCCGTTGCCGTAACCGGCCGGCAAGGTCGACGCTTGAGGATCCGAGTCCCAACGATCGAGGTCCGTTCCCGTCGAGGGGCAATTCAAATTCGGCACGATTTGGGATGCCACAAACAGGTTGCTGGCCTGATAGGTAGTGGTGCTTTGGTCGTCCCAGTTCAGCGCTTTGTTATAGGTGGCGACCAGGTTGCCACCTTCCATGTACGGGAGCACCACGGTGTATAGCGATTGTCGGGCACTCGCGGGGGGGCGAATTGCCGTGGGCAAGTAGCCCATCGTGTCGTTGAAGTTCGTGATGGCCAGGCCGAGCTGTTTGAGGTTGTTGGTGCACTGCGTGCGTCGGGCTGCCTCGCGGGCGGCCTGCACGGCCGGCAGCAACAGGCCAATCAAAATGCCGATGATGGCGATAACCACCAGCAGCTCAACCAACGTGAATCCCTTCGGTCGGTACTGTGTCGTAATACGCATCTCTATGAATCCTATGTCGAGTGGAAACTAATGAGCGGTAAAGCCGACGCAACAGCGCGTCGACACAAAGCCAATGGCGGCACTTGACGATGACTTATCGTTTGAGCGTGATGGGAGGCAACTCGTTGGGTTGCGCCGCCACGCGGACTTCGATGTTCGAGGTCTGAGGCTTGCTGTATTTGTCAGGAACGAGGTTGGGCCCGACGACGTAATCGTCGTTCTTGGGCACGGCTTTGTACCACTCGACCGTGACGACGTAGTCACCTTCGGCCGCGCCGTCGGCCGGCGCATAGGTAGTGGCCTCGAACGTGCCGTCGGGTTTGACGGCAGCGCGCGCCGATGGTTTCGAGGGATCCCCCTTCGGGTGCAGGATCACCAAGGCGCCAGCCGCCGGCTTTCCATTGACCGAGACCTTGCCTTGCACAGGAAAGACCGGCACACGCGGCGGCGCCGATTGGCCGCAGCCGGCGCTAGTCAGAACTGTCCCCAGGGTCAGCGCCCAAACGCCCAGACGCAATGCCGCCGAGCGAGGCGCCGCGGCAGACTTCTCCGATGTTGGGTTAAACATCATCATCTCAAAATCCCCTCGTAGATAAACGATGCTATGGTTTTCCATTCACGCCGATCGTCTGCCCGAATGAATCGTTGCTCGCCGGTCTTTCCACCACGACCTCGTCGATAAGTTGCCTCACGCCGGCGACGCGTTGTTGGCATTCCTGCGAAAGCTGCTTTTCGTAAAAGGTCGCCACTCGTCCGCGTAATGTGACCGTGCCGTTGCGGGCTTCGATCGCCAGGCGCCTCAGGGCGGGAAAGTTGCGCGCGCCTAGGAATTGCCTGACGCGTCCTTCCAAATCGCGATCTCGTAGTTCGTCAGTGAATCGAATCATCTCTCGCACACCCGAATTCGTGTTATGTCGTGGTCTACCGAGGGCCGTAACGGGGAGTTGCGGCGTATAGCGCTCGGCAAGCGTGGCGTGTGTGTCGGTGGTTGGCAGTTGCATAATCAAGAAAGCAGAACGCATAACAGGACCTCGCCACGAAAACGCGCCTGCGGAGGACCGTCGCGCACGCGAAGCCTGGCGGCTGTGCGCGATAAGTCTGGAGCGGCGCGATCAAATGACCACGTAAAACTCACCAAGTGAGCGGTCCGTGCGCCTCCGGTAGAATCCGGTCAGCGACACGCGGCGGGCGGGGATGCCTCCCGTAGTCGGGTCGGCAAATACTCTTTTGCGGTTTCGTTTTTTGGCGAATCTTGGCGCGGCGCTAATTACTCCGATCCGCGGCGCAATCGCACGCGCTCGATCCGTTCGATCTGAATGACGACGCCATCCTGGACCGTGATCGCGATCTGACCGTATTGCAAGCCGCTCAGTGCCTGCCGAACCTGCGACAAGGCCTGGTCGACGCGCGATTCTGGTCGCGCCGAGACCGATGCGGCGGCGGTTGCTGCGACGGGCTCGGGTCTACGTTGGTTATCCATTTCGACGACTCCTGGCGGTGTGCCTTCGCTCTGACCATCGGTTTGCCACATCGGCCGACCGTGTTGCCTGGTGCAGATAACTCACGCGGCACACAAGCAGAATCAACCTCAGGGTTTCCATACACGCCGCCTAATATCTCTCTCGCTAAATCACGTAGTCCGGCACTTCGGCACCGTCGGGCACGAAGACGCGCACCTTGCGCGGCGAAACGTACAACGAATCTCCGGGTCGCACTCGCAACTCGGCGTACCTTTCGGCGCTCAGTTCGACGTGCATACCAATGCCAAACTCTTCGCTCCGCACGAATATCTTGGCCACGCTGCCAGCCGGATTGACGCGATCAACCAGCACCCGCAAGCTGCCGGTGCCGGTGGGCGAATGCTCCAGGTCCAGCTCGTGCGGACGCACATACAACGTGGCCGGCATGGCCTCGTCATGGGGATAGTCCGGATATTCCAGTTCCAACCCGCCGACATGGGCCCGGCCGCTTTGCAGCCGGCCATGAAACACGTTGACGTTACCCAAGAAGTCCATCACGAACGCGTTGGCCGGATGCTCGAACACGTCCTGCGGCGTCCCTTCCTGCTCGATGCGCCCGCCGTGCATCACCACGACCTTGTCGGCCACTTCGAAGGCCTCTTCCTGGTCGTGCGTGACGAAGATGCTGGTGACGCGAATCTCGTCGTGCAGGCGGCGCAGCCATTGACGCAACTCTTGCCGAACCTTGGCATCCAGCGCGCCAAAGGGCTCGTCCAAGAGCAGCACCTTCGGCTCGATAGCCAAGGCTCGCACCAGTGCGACCCGCTGTCGCTGGCCGCCGGAAAGCTGCGAAGGATAACGCTTCTCCAGCGAATCGAGGCGCACCAGAGTGAGCAGCTCGCGCACCCGATCCTGTATCCGCTGTTTCGGCCAGCCCCGCACGTGCAGACCGAAGGCCACGTTGTCAAAGACGGACATATGGCGGAACAAGGCGTAGTGCTGAAACACGAAGCCAATGTTGCGTTCGCGGGCCGACTGTCCGGTGACGTCTTCTTCTTGGTAGTAGATGTTGCCGGTGTCGGCCGTCTCCAGCCCCGCGATGACACGTAGCAGCGTCGTCTTGCCTGACCCTGACGGACCCAGCAGCGCCAGCAGCGATCCCCCCTCGGCGTCGACGCTGACATCGTCCAGCGCGAGGAAGTTTCCGAATCGCTTGGTAACTTTGTCTACCTTGATGCTCATCGGTCGGCTCCCATGGCGCCACTTGTCGCGACATGATGAGGTGCCCGAACGTAACCGCGCGAGAACTCGATCATGTGGCTTTTCGTAATCTGAGTGGCGTGGCCGCTGTCCTTGGTGCTTGCTGGCGCTGTTCCAGCCGCACCCACAGTACCCACGGCGGCCGTACCGTTTGCGGATTCTGCCGCCTCGTCGCCACCGCCATGTGCTATGGCGGCTGCCTCGCGCAGCTCGGAGCGGGTCTTGCGCTCCAGCGCCACCTTGGCGGCCAGAGTTACCAACGCCAGCAACGTCAGCACCGAGGCCACGGCGAATGAGCCTGGCGTGTTGTATTCCTGAAAGAGCTTTTCCACGCGCAGCGGCATTGTGTCCGTGCGTCCGGCGATATGGCCCGAGACGACGTACACGGCGCCGAATTCTCCCATCGCGCGGGCGTTGCACAGCACCACGCCGTACAACAGCCCCCACTTGATATTGGGGAGCGTGATATACCAGAAAGTCTGCCAAGGGTTCGCCCCCAGGCTGACCGCGGCTACCTCTTCTTCGGAGCCGATCGCTTCCATTACCGGAATCAACTCTCGCGCTACGAACGGGAGCGTGACGAACGTCGTGGCGAGAATCAGTCCCGGCAGCGCGAAGATAACCTTTATGTTGTGCTCGCGCAGCCACGGGCCCAGGTAGCCTTGCAGTCCAAAGATCAGTACCAGCGACAGTCCCGCCACGACCGGTGAGACCGAAAACGGCAGGTCGATGAGCGTGGTCAGCAATGTGCGGCCCGGGAAGCGAAACCGCGAAATGGTCCAGGCGGCCGCCACACCGAACACCGTGTTCACGGCCACCGCGATCGGCGCCACGATCAGCGTCAGCAAGATGGCGTGCCGCGTGTCCCGATCAATCACCAGGCTATCCCAATAAGTTTTCCAACCTGCCGAGAGGGCCTGGGCAAAAACATTGATCACCGGCACGATCACTAGCAGTCCGACGACTGACATGGCCAGCGCGATCAACGTCCAGCGAACCACCGGGTGGTCCGACCGGGCCGAGCCTTTGTTCACATGGGTCAGCTGGCTGGGATTATGCATAGTGTCGCTTGCTCCAGCGCTCTAGCAGGTTGATCAGGATCAACAGCGAGAACGACATAGCCAGCAGCACCACCGCGATCGCGGTCGCCTCTTTGTAGGCGAATTGCTCAAGTCGCGCGACGATCAGCATCGGTGCGATCTCGGTATCGAACGGCTTGTTCGCCGACACGAACACCACCGAACCATATTCACCCAGTGCCCGGGCCAGCGATAACGAAAAGCCCGTTACCATCGCCGGCAGGACCAAAGGGATGATCACCCACGTAAAGGTTTGCCAGCGACTGGCCCCCAACAGCGCGGCCGCCTCTTCGGTTTCGGCTTCCAGGCTTTCCAGCACAGGCTGCAAGGCGCGGACGACAAACGGCAACCCAATAAACGTCAGCACCAGCACCACGGCCAAGCGCGTGTAAGCGGCTTCGATTCCCAGCGGCACCAGGAACTGACCGAGCCAACCCTGTTCGACATACAAGCTGGAATACACCAATCCCGCGACCGCCGTCGGCAAGGCAAACGGCACGTCGACCACCGAGTCGAGCAGTCGTTTGCCGGGGAACTCGTAGCGCACCAAGACCCAGGCGATCAATAATCCCAGCACGCTGTCGATCGCGGCCGAAACCACCGACGCGCCCACCGTCAACGAATACGCGGCGCGAGCCCGTGGTGTCCAAACGGCGGCCCAGAACTCGGCGGGCGTCAAAGAGCAGGCCTTGAAGGCGCAGGCGGCCAGCGGCACCAGCACCAGCACGCCCAAATAAAACATCGTGAAGCTCAGGCTGAGCCGGAAGCCAGGCAGCACGCTTCGATTGCCTTTAGCCATGGCTTGTTCCAGGTTCAGTCCGGGGAGCGTGGGAAGAAAAATGGTGCATTTTGCAGGAACGAATTAAATCATAACGTCGCAGTCAAGCCGGTTGCTATTTGCCTTGAGAAGCGGTATCGAAGATGTTGTCGAACACGGCCCCTTCGGCGAAGAACTCTTGCGCTGCGGCATCCCAATCGGTTGAAATTTTGTCGATCGTGAACAACTCGACCGTGGGAAAGGTTTGCGCGTGATTCGCCAACACGTCTTCGTTGATCGGCCGGTAGAAATTCTTGGCGACGATCTCTTGTCCCGCGGGCGTATAGAGGAAGTTCAGATAGGCCTCGGCGGCCTTGGTCGTGCCGTGACGCTTGACGTTCGAGTCGACCACGGCCACTTTCGGCTCGGCGCGGATACTTAGCGGCGGATAAACGATTTCCAGCTTGTTGCCCGATTCGCGAACCTCGAGCTGCGCCTCGTTCTCCCAGGTTAAATGCACATCCCCCTGGCCCTTCTGTGCAAAGGTCGTGGTGGCGCCGCGGGCCCCCGAGTCGAGTACGGGAACGCGACGATACAACTCGGTGACATATTTGATCGCGTCGTCCCGCGAGCCGCCGCGTAGCAACACGCTACCCCAGGCGGCCAAAAACGACAGCTTGCCGTTGCCCGAGGTCTTGGGACTGGGCGTGATCACTTTCACGTCGCCGCTGACGAGATCGGCCCAGTCCTTGATCTGTTTCGGATTCCCTTCGCGCACGACGAAAACGATCGTCGAGAAGTATGGGAGAGAATGATTGGGGAACCGCTCTTCCCAGTCGGCATCGATCAAGCCCGACTTGCGAATCGCGTCCACGTCCGACCATAGCGGCAATGAGACGATATCCGCCTCGAGACCGTCGATGACACTGCGGGCCTGGCTGGCCGATCCGCCGTGTGACTGGCGAATTGACACATGCGGCGAGTTCTGGGTGTTGTATTCGGATGCGAAGGTTGTGTTAACGGCCTCGAAAAGCTCCCGCGTCGGGTCATAAGAGACGTGCAACAGCTCGACTTCGTTGGCGCTTCCCCCAGAGCAGCCCGCAATCGTGAGCGCGGTCCCGCCCCCCAGACTTGCCAGAATTGCCAACCCCCAGATCGAACGTTTGGACATCATATTCCTTCCCATTCGTGCCCTCTGGCCGTTGTCGAATCCATCGCGGGTGAGCAGTCTGCGGCGGGCTGTTTATCGAAGTCCTTTTCGGACAGTATTTTAGGGATAACCCGGAAAATCATCTAATCATCAGTATCTTGATTATGATGATAACTATCGTCATTTGAGTGTTGTTTGTCAAGCTCGCTTTGGATCATTTTTCGGGCTTCGCCGGCGGCACATCAGTCGGGGTGCCGACCGAGCGAGCCACGGACGAAATGGACTCGATAACTCTGATTTTCCCGTGCTGGCAAGCAGCATGTGGTAGGATCGGGCCGACCTAAAAACCGAAAACCGAGGGGCCACGGCGCATGCCCGTTGGTTTTCTGGGGCGGACCCCTTGGCGGGGGATATTACGCAGAGCGGCTTCCGGCTTCTAAGGGCGCTGGCGATGTCGCTCTGGTCCGCGCTTGGTAAATGACGATCAATCCCGGTAGAGCTGACACTTTGTCGTCGGCTGGCCGCGGATCACGCGCATCAAGGGAATCAGCTAGATGGCCGGAGTCGAGATCACGCCGGTGGTTAGTGCCGCTGACTTGCGAGCTTTTATTGACCTGCCCTGGTCCCTTTACCCGCGTGACTCGAACTGGGTGCCACCGCTGAAGTCGGAAGTCCGGCATACGCTCGATACTGAGCGGCACCCCTTCTGGAAATTCTCACAACAACAGTTGTATCTCGCACGGCGTGGTGGGCGCACGGTGGGGCGCATCGCGGCGATCGTCGATGGCAACTACAACGTGCATCACAAAGAGAAGATGGGCGTGTGGGGATTCTTCGAGTGCGCAGACGATCTCGAAGCCGCGCAAGGACTGTTTGCTGCTGCCGCCGATTGGACGCGCGCTCGGGGCATGACTTTTATGCGCGGTCCGCTGAATCCGTCGACGAACTACGAAATCGGCATGTTGATCGACGGCTTCCAGCATCCGCCCGTTGTTATGATGCCTTGGAATCATCCGTACTACGTCACATTGGCCGAGCAGAGTGGATTGGCAAAAGAGAAGGACCTGTTGGCCTTCTACATTGGCCCCGACGACTTTCCGGCCGAGCGGACCGAGCGACTGGCGAAAGTGATCGTCAAACGCCACAACATGTCGCTGCGCTGTGCCGATAAGCGGCACTTCAACAAAGAAATGGCGCTGATCAAAGATATTTATCACGCGTCATGGGAGACGAGTTGGGGATTTGCCCCCATGACCAATGAAGAGATCGATGAGATGGGGCGCAGCTTGCTCCGTTTTGTTGATCTCGACCTGGTCTTTTTTCTATATCACGGTCAGGATCCCGCGGGCGTGGCCGTGGTGCTGCCCGACATCAACCCTGTGTTGAAGCTACTCAACGGACGGATCGGGCCCATTGGATTGGCGAAGATGCTGCTGTTCGGCCGGGGCAAGCGCGGCTGGCGCGGCACCGTGTTCGGCTTCAAGCCTGAATTTCGCAAGATCGGATTGCCGCTGGTGGCCTTCGACTATACGAATCGTATTCTTCGCGAGCCGCGGAAGCGGTCCTCGTTTTTGGAACTGGGTTGGAACCTGGAAGACAACCGGGATATCAACCAGTTCGCGGCCGACGTGGGGGGCAAGGTCTACAAGCGCTATCGCCTCTGGCGCAAAGAGCTATAGGGCAATCGCCGCTTGTCACGCGGACGCGACACTTCGATCCCCCAATTCGGGCCTTGCAGATTCATCGCAGCAGCCGCTTTTTCTTGCCTCGCGCGTTGGACGGCTTTATCTTAGCGTCATCGTTAACGTAGCGCCGTCGTCGCCCGCATCCGTGCCAGCACGACATGTTGTCGCGCCCCCAAAGCAGGAGTCGTTCGCATGCCTCGTTCCCGTCATCTATTCAAAATGGCTATGGGTCACGCTCGCCAGTCGCCCGCTGGTTTATCGCGGCGCAACTGGATATCGCTTTCGGCCGTCGGCGGAATGGCTGCGGCGGCATTGGCCGTGCACTCGCAGACTCCGGCTGCCGTCGCCGACGAAGAACCGCAGTGGAAGATCACAAACGGACGCATCAATCAGTCGGTCGTCCATTGGTGCTTCAATCCGATGCCGCTGGACGAGTTGGCACGCGCCGCGGCGGCACTGGGAATGAAATCAGTGGAAATTGTCGCGCCGGAGCAGTGGCCTATTCTCAAGCAGCACGGACTCGTTTGTGCCTGCACGCCCAGCCACGGTTTTGTGCGAGGCCTGAACCACAAGGAGTATCACGCCGAGTGCATCGAGAAGCTCACCACCGCGATCGAGGCTACCGCCGCCGCGGGTTTTCCCAACGTGATTACATTCTCGGGCATGCGCGAAGGGCTGACCGACGAGGAAGGGATCAAGAATACGGTCGAAGGGCTGAAGAAGGTGCTCCCGTTGGCGGAGAAAAAGGGAGTCAACCTCGTGCTCGAGCCGCTCAACACGCGCGTCGACGTCGAGATGAAGGGGCACCCCGGCTATCAGTGTGATCGTGTCGAATGGGCCGTGGAAGTGTGCGACAAAATCGGCTCGCCAAGGATGAAGATCCTCTTCGACATCTATCACACCCAAATCATGCAGGGAGATGTCATTACTCGAATCCGCCAGTTCAAAGACTACATCGGCCACTACCACACGGCGGGCGTGCCGGGCCGCAACGACTTAGATGTTGTCCAGGAAATCAACTATCCGGCCATCATGCAAGCGATCGTCGAGACCGGTTACCGCGGCTACGTAGGGCAGGAATTCATCCCGCTGGGCACTGACAAAATCGCCGCCTTGCGACGCGGCGTGCGGATCTGCGACGTGTAGCGTTAACGCGTGAAAACCCGCGGCGCGCCTGTGGCGCTAACTCTTGGTCGCCGGCTCGGCCGTGCCGAAGTCGACTTTGGGAGTTTCATGGGCCTCTTCCGATGGCTTGAAATATTCCGCCGCTTTGACTCCGGCGAGCGATGCGTAGAGGCTCGATGGGAACTTTCTGACAAAGACATCGAGCGTCTTGACAGATTCGTTGTAGCGCATGCGCTCGACGGACAGGCGATTTTCCGTACCGGCCAGTTCGTCTTGCAGCTTCAAGAACGATTCGTTCGATTTCAGCTCGGGATATTTTTCTTGCAAGAATAACAATCGCGATAATGCCTGCTCGACTCCGGTAGCTGCCTCGGCCTTTTCGGCCACGGTGCCGGACTTCTGCGTTTGGAAGTAGGCTTTCCGTGCTTCGGCAATGCCGAGGAATATCTTCTGTTCCTGGCCGGCGATTCCCTTAACCGTGTTCACGAGATTGGGAATCATGTCGTAGCGACGCTGTAGCTCGTTTTCGACCTGCGCCCAATGCTGCTTGACGTTCTCGTCCAGCGTGATGGCCTCGTTATATCCCTGATAGGCGCAGCTGCCTGCGGCCAGGGCCACGACCAAAAGTCCCACACCCGCCAGCAGAAGTGCCTTCATCCGAGATACCTCAACTTCAGAAGAGCGTGCGAGAAGAAATGCTGCTCCTGAATTCTAGTATCTTCCGGCCGTCAGGGGAGCAGTGATTTTTCACGCTGCCGAGGCCGCGGTCGAGCACTACACAAGAGTTGCCGCATTGCCCGCGACCGAACAGCCCACAGTCGCACGGCATGCTCAGGCAATTAGGTGGTGATCGCGCTCTTGTTGATCGGCAAATCAACCCAGACTTCCGTGCCTGTGCCGGGCGTGCTGTGAATTTGCGAGCGGCCGCCGAACAGGCGTGCGCGTTCGACCAAACCCCGTAAGCCGAAGCGGTCGTCCGGGACCTTCGCCCGATCGAATCCGATGCCATTGTCGCGTATCGTCAGCAACACGCGCTCGTCTTGCTGGATTAGTTCGACGTCGACCCGCGTCGCCCGGCTGTGGCGGCACGCGTTGGTCAAGGATTCTTGGACGATGCGAAACAGCGCGCCTTCAAGCAGCGGGGGCAAGCGGACGAATGTTACGTCGTAACGAAAACTCATTTCCGGCGACGTTGGACCTTGCCTCTCGTTGATCAGGTATTCGATCGCGGCCAGGATGCCCGAGTCATCGATCACGAGCGGCCGTAGGTTCGAGATCATCCGTCGCCCCTCGCCGATGGCCTTGCGCAACGAGGCTTCGATGGCGTCCATGCGCGCCAGCAGCACGGGCTGATCCGTCGGAAAGCCCGGCCGTAGCGATTCGAGCAGCATTTTGGCCCCGACCAGATCCTGGATGAAACCGTCGTGGATCTCGTACGCCAACAGGCCACGTTCCTTCTCTTGCAAATCGAGTAAACGCTTTAGCAACTTTCGTTCCGCACGCAGGTTGCCTTCGATGCTTCTCTGCTCGGTGACGTCTTCGGCGATGCCAGCCATGCGGCAGACTTTTCCGTCGGCATCACGCAGGGGATAGCCTTGATCACGAACCCAGCGAATTGACCCATCCGGTCGCATGATGCGATATTCCGCATGGAAACTGCCGCTTTCAACAGCGGCAAGAAACGCCCGCTCGACGCGGGCGCGGTCGTCCGCATGTACTGCGCTGATCCAGGACACGGCGCTCTCATATAATTGCCGCGCGGGCAGCCCCCAGATTTTCTGATAGGCATTCGTTACGTACAAAACGCGTTGTTCGTTCCAGTCCATCAGCCAGAAAACCTCACGCACGTTCTCGGCCAACTGACGGAACCGCTCTTCGCTCTCTCGCAACGATTCCTCGGTGCGCTTTCGATGGTCAATGTCCGTGGCTATGACCAGCGCCATAATGGGTGACAGGCCTGCTAGGGGCGCCACGCGGACCGATCTCCAGATCTCGTCATTCCAGCGTTGTTCGTATTGATCGGGCTGGTTAAACGCGCAGGCATTGCGCAGCGCCGCGCGACATCGCTCGTGGCTTGCCGCGGGAAGCAGCGAAAACAGGTTGGTCTGCGGCACTTTGTCGGGCGTTAGCCCGGCAGGCATTCGATTGACAAACTGAATGTTTCCTTCGGCGTCGACGAGCATGATCGTATCGGCGGTATTCTTGAGCAACGACTCTAGCACCTCGGGGGGGCAGTGCTGCGATGCTACGGCGCGCGGCGGCGCGCTTGCTTGCCCCAGGGAGGTCGGTTGCTCAGACGCGGCATGCGATTCAAACATCGTGCGTTCGATCATGTTGCAGGTGACTCGTGGGGCGCTGGACGAGACTGGAGCAACTGCGAGGCTTCTTCGAGTAGCGCTGCCCGTTCGATCTTGGCGCGTCGCACGCTGGCTGGCGTTTGTTCCGATGGCGCCGCCACGGATGAGGCCTGAGACGCCTTGTCGAGCTGATCTGCCGCCTCAGTCGTACGACCGGCTTGCGCGTAGGCCATCGACAGTAGGGCATGATCGGCCCAGACATCACCGTCTTGCAACAACTGGGGCGCTTGGCGCAGTAGCTCGATGGCTTCCTCGAAGCGACCGGCCCTGTACAAAGCGGCCGCGAGCGGTCGTTGGTAGCTGGCCGCTGTGCGATTGCGGCCGCGCGCGTCTTCGGCCAAGCCTACGAGTTGTTGAGGATTTGTCAGCGGGTTGGGCGCCAAAGCACAAGTCCAGACGAGCTCGCGCATCCGCTCCCGCGTGGGTTTCGACCAGCCAGTCGTCATCATCTTGTGGCAGACCTGTTGGTATTTGTCTGTCGCTCCGTGTGCCAGCGCCAGTCGCGCTAAGTTCATCATCATATCCGCCAACGGGAGATCGCCCGCGGCAGCCAGACTTTGTTGAATGCCAATAGCCTCTTCGAGCGCTGCCTGGGCAATGTCCCAGTGACCAAGTGCCTCTTCGGCCTGCGCGGTCTGACAGAGAACTGTTCTAAGGTAGGTAGTTCGCTCGGCACTTTCCGGTAGCGCGCGAGCGCCGCGCAACTCTTCCTGACACAGTTCGACGGCTGCCGCCTGACGATCCTGACGTTCCAGTATTCCCAGCAGGGACCGCAGGCAGTGTTCGCGATTCGAAAGGTTCGTGTCCTCGCGGCGGAAGATCGCCAGCGATTCACGGAGGACGGCCTCCGCCTGATCGAAGTCGTCCATCAATCTGAGCGGCTCGGCCATCCTGGCCTTGGTAATGCCAATCGCGCGGTGATTGGCATCACCGTAGACTTGCTCGCAGAGTTCGGCCGTCTCGCGATAGACCTGAACTGCCTGGGCGTGCTCGCCGGCGCCGATCAGCGCCTCGGCCCACATGAATCGCGGCCAAACAAGCGCCGGATGTTGGTCCCCGACCGCTTCGCGCATTTGGGCAATCGCCGACTCGACCGACGTGAGGGCTGCGCGATGGTTGCCGACACGACGTTGGGCATAACTCCGCAACATCGCAGTTAGTCCCGACGCGATCTGGGAATCGCTCTGGTCCGACAGCACGCGGTTCGCATCAGCGACGAGCATGGCGGCTTCGAACGGCTTTTTTTCGACTTCGTAACGCAGCATCGCCAGACCGAGCAAGGCGAATGCGTACCTGGTAGGCGAATCACTTTCGCGGCGATGATACTGTAGGACCTCCTCCATCAGCGGCAGGGCCAGCGCCTTCTCGGCCTCGGTTTCATGGCCGTTGGTAATGATCAGCCAGGCCAGGTTGAACTTAGTGCGGATCGTTTCCGGATCTTGTGGCCCCAACCGCTCGGTGCGAATCGCCAGTGCTCTGTGCAAGAGCTGCTTCGTGGCGCTGAAATCAAAATTGGTGAATCGCAAACTTGCCAGATCGTGCAGGCTCTCGGCGATTTCCAAACTGTCATCGCCATACAACTCCTCACGGATTTGCAGGCTTCGTTCCAACAAAGGCGTGGCCTCGCGCAGCATTCCCAACGTGACGTAAACGCTGCCGATCACCGCCATCAGCTTGGATTGAACCGCTGGCTGACCGTTGAGATCGGCGCTGACGGTGTCGCCTCCCTGGCGCAGGATCTCGACGGCCGTTAATTCGGACGCGCGACCAACCCGCGCCTGAAATCGCACTCCTTCGACGCCGACTGGATCGGCCGAGCGGAACATGGCCTCGAGGAAATGCGCCACGCGCTGCGCGGTGGCAGATTCTTGTTGGGCCTTCGCGGCGAAATCTTCGGCACGTTCTGTCTCGAAGCGGGCGGTGGCCAGGGCGTCTTGTTCGCGATCACGTGCGCGTTCGATGCGGATCGCGGCCACGGTCGAGCCGACCGCCAAAGCGGTTAACAACAACAGCACCGCGGTCGTTAACGTAGCAATACCTGGGTTGCGTCGCGCCCAACGCGCTAAGCGCTCGAAGCGGTTTACGCGGCGGGCCTGTATCGGCTCGCCCGCCAAATACCTCCGCAGGTCGTCTGCCAAGGCCTGCGCAGATACATAACGGCGTGCCGGATTCTTTTCCAAGCACTTCAGACAAATCGCCTCGATGTCGGGGCCGGAGGCGCCTGAAAAGCGACTCGGAGCCGTCGGTTCCTCAGACAGGATGCGATGCAGGCAATCTGCTTCGCACGTCCCCATGAACGGACGCTGCCCGGTGAGCAATTCGTAGAGCACCGCACCCAGGCCATACACATCGGTCGCCGGGCCGATCTCGTCGACTCGGCCCGCGACTTGCTCTGGCGCCATATAGCCGGGCGTCCCCATTGCGACGCCGCTGCGCGTCTCTGCGCCGCCGTTGCCAGACAGCTTGGCCAGGCCAAAGTCGACCAATTTGGGCACGAACGGGAATGCGTCATCCGAAACGGCCCCAAACTCGCCACCTGCGGCCTTCGGCTCAAGCAACACGTTACTCGGCTTGATATCGCGGTGCAAAACGCCCTGAGAATGTGCGTAGTGCATCGCCTCGGCAAGTTGTTTGATGAGTCGGGCCGCAGGACGCGGCGCGAGCAGCCCGATCTTTTCCTTGAGCCACGTCGCCAGGCTTGGTCCGGTGCAATACGCCGAGGCGATATAGCCGACGCGACCCGCTTCGCCCACCTCGTAGACCGAAACCAGGTTGGGGTGCGTCAGTCGTGCCGCTGCCCGAGCTTCGTTCAAGAAGCGGCGGCGCAGCTCGGCGGACATCATGTCTTCGGATCGCGGCACCTTGAGGGCCACCTGGCGCTTCAACACCGGGTCGAACGCCAAAAGGACAACGCCATGCCCCCCGATGCCCAACTCGCGCTCGATGACAAAGCGACCAAGATGCTGGATTGTCGGAAAGTTGCCACGGCCAGGCGTCAAGATCTCATCGAGATTACCGGCCGAGAGTTCCGCCTCGGCCATCGATTGTGCGGCGCCGATTTCGATGTCGTCCTGATCCCGCTGATTGCCGATCGTGGCCATCAGCTCTAGCAGGTGTTTGCCCCGCGCGAGCTGATCTGCGTATTCCGTCCCCGTCCGCAGCGGCACGTGCGTTTCGCTCGGGGCCAGCGTCCCATCGGCCAGGGCCTGGTCATACTCGACCAGCATGTCGAGCAGTCGCTCTTCGTCAGCGCTGAGATCGGGGAACTCTTCGCGTTGATTCATAGTCGAGACCAGAGTTGGCGCTACACGGCAATCGTCAAATAGGACGTTTGTACGGTCGGCAGGTCGCGCGTTGTCATCGCGACGGGCAAGTCGTTACGTGGCTTCGATGTGGGATGGTGTCTGCAATCAGGCCGCGTGATTCACGGGCTGTGCCCGACGCCGGCCGCATCCATGACATGGTGCATGCAGGCACTCTTGGCGAGGTCGGCTTGTGCAACTTGCCCATCGCGCGCGATCGAACGCCGCGCCAACTGAGCACCGTTGCCCGTGAGGGAGCGGCGAACCGTTTCCTCGCAGGACTGAATCGAACCACGAGTATCTCCCGTCCCCTGCGTTGCACTACAAAGTATCCGTGCGACCCGCAACGAACGCAAGCAATTTACAGGCAGGCCAGGAGCACCCAGAGAAGGCTTTCTCCGCCTGCCCGCTTACGTGTCTCGCTCGAACGTTACCTGGGCAACGTCCGGTTGGTTTGTCGGCAGGAGATGGGGAAAACCGGGGGTACTGCTCGCAAGAACCGCAGGGTTGGACAACTGCACGGTTTGGTCGATAGGACTCAGACTGACAGGTCAAAGGCCGGCTTTCGCGCTACAATGAAGGGAATCAAGGGTTCCCATCGCCGGGCAACTGTGTCCGTACATCTATATCTGTTACGTCAGCACCCCCGTTCAGGACCGATATGTCGTCACGCGCCCGTTCCAGCCGAAGGCGATTCTTGAGCTATCGCCGTCAATTGCGTCGCGGGCCCGAGCCCGATGGAAAGCCCGATTCCCCAGGGAACGCCGCCGCGTTAAAGCGTGTTGGGCACCGCCCGATTGGCCAACTGATCCGCCAGTTTGCCGGTATGTTGCGTGGCCATCGCCTGCCACTGGTCCTGTCGCTGCTTACCCTTACCGCTTCCACGCTACTCAAACTGGTGCCGCCGGCGGCAACCAAGTTGGTCGTTGATTACGTGTTGCCTGGCAAACCGTTGCCAGAGGGAATAACCGAGCGCTGGCACCTTCCCAGTGTCGGAATGCCAGTGCTGGTGGCGCTTGCCGCCGGTGTATTCCTCGTGTCGATGGTGGCTGTGGCTCTGAATACTTGGGGAAGATGGCTTGCCACGGTCACGGCCAAGCGACTGCAGATCGAGCTCCGCAAACGAGTCTTTGCCCATGCCGTGCGGCTACCGTTGGACCGTGTCTATGCGCTGAAGTCCGGCGGCGTGGCGAGTATTTTGCGGGAAGACGCCGGCGGCGTCGGAGAGCTCGTCTTCAGCATGCTGTACAACCCCTGGCGCGCGGTAATCCAGCTGGTGGCCAGCCTGGCGGTTCTGGCTTGGGTCGATTGGCGTCTGCTGCTAGGCTCGCTGTTGGTGATCCCGACTGTGTTTCTGACGCATCGCACCTGGATTGGCCGCATCCGCCCGCAGTATCGCGAGGTGCGGCGGCAACGGCAGGAAATCGACAGCCATGCCACCGAAGCCTTTGGCGGCATGCGCATCGTGCGGGCCTTTGGCCGCAGCCGCAGCGAAACGGCTCGGTTTACGCGCGGTGGAAATCTGATGGCGCGCCACGAGTTGCTTGCCTGGTGGTGGGCGCGCGTCGTCGAAATCGTGTGGGCCATATTGTTGCCTGCCGCTTCGGCCGGGTTGTTGATGTATGGTGGCTCGCAAGTCCTGGCCGGAGCGCTCTCAGTCGGCGATTTGATGATGTTTCTGATCTATCTGGCAATGCTACTGGAACCGCTGGCCGTGCTGGCCGAGAGCGCTACCGGCCTACAAAACAATTTGGCGGGCTGGGACCGGGTGTTGGATCTGCTGGCCGAACCGCGCGAAATGCCAACCTCGCCTGCTGCAATCATGGTCGATCCGGAGAACGTGCGGGGGAGAATGACTTTGCGTGACGTGCGGTTCCAATACCCGCAGAGTGATCAGGCTGTTCTGGAGGAGATAAATCTTGAAGTTTTGCCCGGACAGATGATCGCCCTGGTTGGACCCAGCGGCGCGGGGAAAACGACCTTCTGCAATCTGATTGCCAGGTTCTACGACCCGACGAATGGATCGATTGAATTAGACGGCGTGAACCTGCGCGATATCGACGTGGAGAGTTACCGGCGCCTGTTGGGCATCGTCGAGCAGGATATCTTCTTGTTCGATGGCACGATCGCCGAGAATATCGGCTACGCCGCGCGTCACTCGACCCAAGAGCAAATCGAAGAAGCCGCGCGGATCGCCAATGCCCATGATTTCATCATGTCGTTCGCCGATGGGTACAACACCTTGATCGGCGAGCGAGGCGTGCGACTGAGCGGAGGCCAACGCCAGCGGCTGGCGATCGCCAGGGCGGTGCTCGCAAATCCGCGGATTTTCATTCTGGACGAGGCCACGAGCAATCTCGACACCGAGAGTGAGCGGCTCATTCAAGATAGCCTCGACACGCTCCTGCGCGGCCGCACGAGCTTTGTAATCGCGCACCGTTTGAGTACGATCATGCACGCCGATCAAATCGTGCTGCTAGTCAATGGCCAGATTGTCGAGCGCGGGACGCACGAGGAATTAATGGCCACCAGCGGCCGCTACCGGACGATGGTCGAAATGCAAATGGGAGGCAGTCGAGCGCGGCGGGGCGTGAATGGCAACGCCCACATCGCGAGCGGCTGAGTTTCGGCATGTTCGACAGGATGACGGGTCGACCGAATTCTGTCGTTGTTTGATTCGCCCGCACCGGTATCTCGGTTAGTCCATGAACGAGCTGTCATTCACGGTTCTGGTTGGCCTCGGCTCGTTGGTGGCTGGGTTTTTAGGCTCCATGACTGGACTCGGCGGCGGCGTGGTCATCGTGCCATTGCTAACGATCGTGTTTGGCGTCGACTTGCGGTACGCGATTGGCGCATCGCTGGTCTCCGTGATCGCGACGTCGTCGGGGGCCGCGGCGGCCTATGTGCGCGAGGGGTATTCCAACATTCGCGTGGGAATGTTTCTCGAAGTCGCCACGACCATGGGTGCCATCGTGGGAGCCTTCCTGGCGTTTGTCACGCCGGTGAACGTGATCTCGATTGTTTTTGGCGTCATATTGCTTGCCTCGGCGGCGCTCTCCGTTCGACGAGCCGAGGATTCCCCGAGTGGAAAGTCCAGCAAGTTCGTCGAGCGGCTGCATCTCGACGCTACGTACCCCACGCCATTTGGACCGCAGGCATATTCCGTGCAGCACGTACCACTTGGATTCGGTTTGATGTTGGTGGCCGGCGTGCTGTCGGGCTTGCTTGGAATTGGCTCGGGTGCGTTCAAGGTCATCGCCATGGACCAGGTCATGCGATTGCCGTTTAAAGTGTCGACCACGACGAGCAACTTCATGATCGGAGTCACGGCCGCGGCCAGCGCCGGAGTGTATCTAAACCGTGGCTACGTCTCGCCCACCGTTGCGATGCCGGTCATGTTGGGAGTATTGGCAGGATCGATGCTTGGCGCCCGCGTCTTGATGTCGGCGCGCGTCGGTTTGCTGCGGATCGTTTTTGCAATCGTCGTCGTCGCGATGGCCTGTGAAATGATCCACAAAGGGCTGGTGGGAAATATCTGAGATGAATGGCTCATTCACGACATGGACCGACGAACAAGTTGACCGACGGATTGGGCGGCTGCTGCAATGGGGAGTCACTATTGCGGCTGTCACCGTGGCCATAGGGGGAATTTGGTTTCTGGCCAATAGCGCCCAAGCGCCGGCCGACCATCGGCACTTCGATGGCGAACCTGAGTCGCTGCGCGATGTAGGCGGCATTCTGGCCGGCCTGCAAAGCATGGATGCCCGAGCCATGATTCAATTCGGCTTGCTCCTGTTGATTCTGACGCCAATCGCGCGCGTGGCCTTTACGGTCGTAGCGTTCGTCGCGCGACGAGATTTCGTTTTTGTGGGCATCACGCTCGTCGTTTTGAGCATTCTGCTGGCGACGCTCTTGATACCGCCATTTCTCGCGAAATAACGGGCACGCTGTGCCGCTGCGCCGAGACGGCGATGCCAATCGTCGCAAATTCTAAAACGGGCAGGGAGCGGTCCATGTCATTCGCTCGCTGGTCGCAGGATGTGTGAGCGATAGTTGAACTGCATGCAGAAGCAGTCGTGGCGACATGGCCAGTGCTTCGACGTGGGCGTACAGATTATCGCCCAGAATCGGATGCCCTAGCGTCGCCAGGTGCAGGCGAATTTGATGAGAGCGTCCGGTCACAGGTCGCACGTCCAGTCGGCTGTGATCGGCACGCCGTTCGATCAATTGCCAGCAAGTGATAGCCGGGCGACCGTCGAGCGGCGCGATCTTGTGCCGTGGTGGCCGGTCGAAATCCTTCCGCATCGGTAACTCAATCGTCCCCGCCGCCGACTCTGGGCAGCCGAAGACGACGGCCGTGTATTGTTTTTCGACGGTGCGCGCCGCGAACTGCCGGCTCAACTCGCGTTGCGCGTCATTATCGAGCGCCATCACGAGCAGGCCTGAGGTATCGCGGTCGAGGCGATGCACTATCAGGGCGCCTGGTGAGGCGACTTGCACCCGCGCGCTAAGGCAGTCCTGTAGCTCGGGGCCGCGCCCGGGCACCGCGAGCATGCCCGACGGCTTGTCGAGGACCAGCAAGTGTTTGTCCTGATAAACGACCTGGAACATACTTCGCTCTTGCCAGGCATCCCTGCGCTGTCGCTAGGTAAGAATCCCGCTTACCGATCGGCCGCCTTGGTCAGTTCAAAGGTGTCGAACAGCTTGCCGTCGATGTCGTAGGCCTTGAAGACGATGGTGCGGTCGCTGATGGCGGCGTAGCAATAGTGGAACACGCTCTGAAAATGGAGGCTGAACCAGGTTCGCTGCGGCGCGGCCTGCTCGAGACTGCCGCCGCCGCCGCCGCTCGTTAAGTAGCGCACTCCTTGGCGTTGATTGATCGCCATTTCGAAGATGGGCCAGGTCCGCTCGTAGAGGTGGATATGGCCGTTGAAAGCGATATCGACGCCGTATTTCTCATACAACGGCACCACCTTGCGTGCATTGCGGTCGCCATAGAAAAACGTATGGCCGGGGGGCCCTTTTACGTGGTCGCCGTAATCATTCTCGTCCGAGCTGAAGCAGGGATGATGATGACAAGTGAACTTCCAGGCGGCCTTGGAACTGGCCAACTCCTTTTCTAGCCACTCGTATTGTGGCGATCCAGGATCGAGCGGCCGATTGCTGTCGATCATGAAGAATTGCGCATTACCGTAGCGGAACGTGTAGTAATACTCTGGCTTCGGCAGCGAGAAGTAATCGTAATACCAGTGCGAATCTTTTTCGTGATTTCCGATCACAGGAAAAGTCGGGATCTGCGCCATCAACGTCGAACACGGCTCGAACAGGTCCTTTAGCCACTGGTTCTTGGCAAATCCGTCGTCGACGACGTCGCCGCAATGCAGCAGGAAATTGGGCCGCTTCGAAAAGGCGCCCTCGGCACACTTTCTCGTTACTTCGGGATTGCGCTGCGTGTCGCCAATAACGGCGAACGCCCAAGGCATGTCCTCGTTCGGCGCAGTTTGAAACGAGTATTGCTGACCACGCACTTCCTGGCCGGTCTCGTCAACGCACACCACGCGATAAAAATAGCGGGTTGCCGGTTTAAGATCCTTGAGCGTCAGCTCGCTGATCAACTGCGCGCTCGCGGTCTCGGCTTTTAGTTCTAGGGGGCGCAGCTCGGCATATTCCACACGCATCTTGGCCGGGCGAGAGGTCTCGCACATGATCGTGATCGAATCGGTCGTAGCGAACTGCAAGTAAGGCTGCACCAAAAAGATCAGGTCATTTTCTGGTGTCGGTGCCCAGGCGATGAGATTCTCATTCTTCTTGGCGACCTTTTGGATTTCATTCCCCTCGAGCGCGCGGGCATAGCATTTAGCTTCGAACAACGCTCCTTGCATGAAGGTGCGCGAGCGCACGCCAATCGAGCCCCCCAGCAGATAGTTGCCCGCCGCCGGATATACAATGTCGCCGGCCTGGGCATTGGATTCGCCTTCGAGTTCTCCGTTGACGTAGATGCGCATGATCTGGCCGTCATACGTGGCGGCCACGTAGTACCAACGCCCTTTGACGATGGGAGTTTTGGCCGGCAGATAAGTCATGCGGTTTTGCGTAGAGACGCTATTGGCCGCGGCCAGGCCAAACACGAACGTTTGCCGATTGAAGCCCAGCATCCAGCCTTGGGGTTGCGTGCGACTTTCGTTGATGTAACTGATCAGACCGCAGCGATCCTCTGTGTCGTCCAGGCGGATCCAGGCGGTGACCGTCATGTTGCGCGTGGGCAACAGCCGCTTGGCATCCTCGTAGCTTTTTCCCAGACTCAGATATTCTTCGCCGGTAAAGACCAGCCCCTCAGTCGGACCGCAACCGACAAAACGCGGCGTGCCAAAGACTTGGGCCGTGGCCTGGTGCGACATATCTTGCCAGGCGCCATTTTGAATCGCGTGCGTACCCGCGGCGAAGTGAAACAACAAGTCCTTTTCTTCATGGTCGGCGTGCAGCAAAGTGGCGCCGTATAGCAACGCCGAGGCGGCCAAGGTGCAGGACAGCATCGCGTAACTCCCAGGGGGCGGGCAGGATGGCAGGTTCTGGTTGAGCCCGGCTTCCGCGTGACAAGTGCCCAACTGCGGAATGGCCAAGCTGCGTCGATTCTAATTCAAAGCGCGGCATGACACAAAGAGGGGGATTGCGAACTGAGTGCCGCCAACGTGCCTTGTGCCGTTTCGCGTGACTGCGGCTTTTGCCGCATACGACATCAGACTCAGGCGGCTTTCGACCGGTTGGGCAACGCCGAGGAAACGTTATCGATCGCGGGTTGGGCGTCGTGCTGCAAAAACAGGTCGTTGATCGCTTCACGCACTTCGCTTTGCGCGATCGCGGCCTGCATCTCGTCTTCCAATTGCAGCCAAAAATGCAGCTCGAAATCCATCGAAGAGGCCCCGAACTGCTTGAACAGCACGATCGGTATTGGCTTGTGCAAAACCATCGACTGCGACAAGGCAGCCGAGAGCAGCAGTTGCTTCGCCTCGCGGACGGTCATTTTCAATGGCAGTGTGACAGTGACCGTCGTTTGTATCAGCGAGTCCGACAGCGTCAGATTCGTCACTTTGTCCGACAAAAGCTTGCTGTTAGGCACGATCAATTCGTGATTCGAGTCGGTTTTGAGCCGCGTGCTGCGCGGTCCGATATGATTGACCGTGCCCTGCACGCCGTCGACCACGACGATGTCACCAACGCGGATCGGTTGTTCCGCCAGGATGATGATGCCGCTCATAAAGTTGTTGGCGATGTCCTGGCTGCCGAAGCCAATGGCGATTGCCACGGCCCCACCCAGGAAAGCAAATGCCGCCAGTGGAACATGGACCACTTGAAATGACAACACGCCGAACAAAACCGCCAGCGAGTAAAACGCAATCGCTTGGACCGCGTGCGAGGCGCCTTCGTTCAATCCCAGTCGTGGCAGCAGCCGCCGGCCCAGCAGCCTACTCAAAACTTTTGCCGATAGGATGCTGAGCACGAGGTAGACAACCAGCGAGACGATCTTGCCGACGGTGATCGGTAGATCATTGACCGTTACCACCTCGTAAGACCATATGGAAATGGCTTGCTCGTCGGCCAAGGTCCACCAGGACTGTGCGTGCTGGGGCTGAAGTTTGGCCTGCAATTCTTCACGAAAGCGGCCGGACCACCGCTTGTTGACTTTGAGCTGTACCAGGTGCGTCTCACACACTTCGCGCAGCCGCTGCCATTGGGCGCATTGGAAATCTCCCCATTGTTTCACCGCCGGGTCTTCGTTGTCCCGCATCCGTTCGACGAGCTTGGCCTGCTCGATGCGGGTCGTCTCGATGCGCTGCTCGAGCGAGCGCTCGTTGTCGCTGATCTCGTCCAACATGTCGCCGAGACTCTCGCTCCATTCCTCGATTTCGGTGGGCTTGGCCGCGCTGCTTTCGACCGCAAAACGACATTCCCAGTAGTGGTGCAGTCGCTTATTGTCGGCAAGGCGCTCGTTGAGGAGCGACAGCTCGAGCTGCAAAGCGTCGCGCGCCACGCGCCACGACTCGCCCGCCAGATCGATGGTCGCCTGGGGAGCGTTTTGATCGTGCAACAGTTTGACGGCCGTGATTTGCTCCGACTCGGACTGCCGGAAATGAGCGTGGGCCGCCTTGACCTTTGCTTCCAGGTCGGCCGCGGAGGTCGTCAAATCTTTGAGGCGGTCTTGCACGTCCTGCCGAGTGAACCGCACATTTTTGCCGATGCTGTCGATTTTTTCTACCAAATGCGTCTTGCGCACTGCGCCCACGTCGCGCCGCAGAGAGCGAACGTCGACTTCGAGTCGTCGGACGACGATCAGCTCCTTAGCGATCTGGCTTCCGCGTTGTGCCAATTGCAGCGCCGCGGTGAGCATGCTGGTGTGCTCGGTATTCTTGTTCTCAGCGAGTTCTTCCTGTACCCGGCGACGATCTTTTTCCGCCTGGTCGAAATGGCTCTGAGCCGCTTGCAAGAGCTGTCCGGCCGGCTTGATATCGGCATTGAAGGCGTCGTCATGATCTTCGGCGGCGGCAAGTTCGTCGCGCAGATCCTCGAGCAGCAGGAACGAATACGGCTTGGCTTCGGTTGGACCAAATTTGCGGAATGCTTCCAGGTCTGCCTCGGATTTCTTCAGTTCGGCCTGCAACTCTTGTTGTTGCTCTAGTCGAACCTGCTGCTGGGCATAGACACCGTCGAGCGTTTGCAGAAATTCCAACTCGTCTTCCGTGGTCGAGACTTCGACACCGTCCGCACTTGCGGCATGTTCGCCGGATTGTGCGCCCAGGGCATCGACTTGCCCGGCGATGTCCTTGCGCTTGGCAAGAACGTCTTCCAACGACGAGGTCGATGCAGAAGATTTCGCCGGCGGCGCATCCGCAGCAAGGATAGGGGCTAAAGACCCGTCGAACAGAAAGCATGCGACAAACGCGCAAGTGCATGCAGCGACGAAAAGCCGACTCTTGGTGTGCGAAAGGGGGATCAGGCGCATCGTTACTCCTTAATCGATATCTTGCGAGCACCGTCGATTTGCGGGCGACGGTGGAAAGTCTCGCGTCATCGCCAGGACAGGGCGCCGAAGCCGTGCCTCATGCGGATTGTCGTGACGCGAACAAAACCTTGCCGTTTATTCCGTCAGGGTTCGGCGTGGCAGGGCGGAAGCTTAGCCTTTCCACGCGTTGCGAGTACAGAGGACTCGACGATGTTGACGCGGGCGCTAACCGACGGCGGCAGAAATACCCGGCCAATGCGTGCTAGCTGGCGGCTGGCAGCAGCATAACGCGTCGGCTCTCGACGATGCGCGATGCTTTCTATGTTCACATTTTGGCTACCGTAGCGCCCCATGTCAGGCCCGATCCGAAGGCCAGTAGTATGGCCGTATCGCCGGGGCCCAGCCGGCCTTGCCGGCAGGCTTCGTCCAAGGCGATCGGCACACTCGCGGCAGAAGTATTGCCGTAGCGTTCGATGTTGACGAAACACTTTTCGACGGGCATTCCCAGCCGGCACATGGCCGCGTCGATGATCCGCTCGTTGACCTGGTGCGGTATGACGATAGCCACATCATCGTAGGTCAGCTCGCATGCAGCCAGCGTTTCTTCGACGAGTTGCACAAAGATGTTGGTGGCGAACTTGAACACTTGCTTTCCGGCCACGTGCAAATAGTGTTGCCGTGCGGCCACCGTCGTTGCCGATGCCGGCAGCTTGCTTCCGCCAGCAGGAATTTGCAGCAATTCGGCATGTTGCCCGTCGGCATAGACCTTCGAGTAAAGAATTCCTGTGCCGTCGCGTCGCGGGACAAACACCGCGGCCCCGGCTCCGTCGCCAAACAAGATGCATGTATTTCTATCGCTATAGTCCGTGACGCGGGACATCGTCTCCGAGCCAATCACCAGCATGCGCTCGTACATTCCCGAGGCAATCATGCCGGTGGCCACCGTCGAAGCGTACAGAAAGCCTGTACAGGCCGCTCCCAGATCGAACGCCGCGGCCCGTTTTGCCCCCAGAGCTTGTTGAACGACGCAGGACGCCGCGGGCACGAACTGATCGGGAGTTATCGTGGCCAGAATGATCAGATCAAGTTCGGCGGGATCGATCTCGGCATCGGCACAGGCAATCTTACCGGCAGCGACTGCCATCGTGGCCGTTGTTTCGTGCTCTGCTGCGATCCGTCGTTCGCGAATTCCCGTTCGCTCGATGATCCACTGATCGCTCGTGTCGACCATGCGCTCTAGTTCGGCATTGTCGAGCACTCGCTCAGGCAGATAGCTGCCGGTGCCTTCGATAGCCGCGCGAAGCTGCAAGCTCACCAGCGAATCCGGGCTAAATCCGGATCGCGGTTGGGCGAAATGCGGGGAATGCAACGTAGCCCACTTGGGGCTCTCACCATTGAAATTGAACGCGGTCGCCATGCACTGCGCCCTCCGTGGGACGCATTGAAGCTGTTGGATCAAGAGGGGACGGCCGGACGTCATGTCGAAACGACGACGACTTGTTAGACGAGGCGAGCAGTTTAGTGAGGGGCGTCAATCGTAGCCATACGAATCGCACCGCAACCCCCGGGATAAACTGTCGAAATATCCTGCATTTTATTTTTTCGGGTAGCGACAGAACCTGGAGCCCTTCGCGCAACAGGCCTGCGTTGAACGGCGCGATAGCATTCGTGCGATTCGGCACCCAGCGGGAATAACGAACGGCGGATCGCGATGCCAGCATCTCTCGAACCTCTTGCTTACTCGACAGCTTGGGGGCCGTGAGGTATTCGATATCGAACGGCGGGCAGCGCCAGGATGCATCGCACGCAGCGCGCGATGCCACGATCGAGAATCAGTTTGCTGCCGACGCCGGCTGGATAACTTGAATTACCCACCCGCATCCCAAGGCGTTGATGACCGTCGTTTGATCGACGATGTGAAAGTTCTGCGCAAACTCGTTCGACATGCGCAGCAAATGCTTGGCAACGTAGTTCGAGACGATAATGATTCCGCCCGGCTTCAGAAAACCAGAGTAACGACGCAAGACATTCACCGGGTCGTTGAGATAGTAGATCGTTTCGTTGAAGACGATCACGTCGTACTTTTCACTGGTCGAGAACGTGTTAGCGTCTGCGACGCTAAAATCAGCCACGGAAATCGCGCGCTGTTGGGCCGTCTCGACGCTGGCCGGATCGCGCTCGATGCCGTAGTAGTGACTTACATCACCCTGCAACTCGTTGGCCAGCACACCGTTGCTGGAACCAACATCCAGGACAGATCCACCAGGCCGAAGGCGACGCACGTATCCCACAATCATCGCGTAACGCGCCAGCTCGCTGAGCTCGGCTAAAAACGCCCAGCGCGAGCTGTCCCCCGCTTCCGGATCCGGGGTCCGCAGGGCGTCACGGCCACTGCGACCGACCTTGATCAAGAATGCAGATAGCCAGCGGCTTTGCATCGCGCAAAGGTAGAAGTACGTTTTCCACTTTTGCATGGTGCGAACAACTGTCTATCTAAGGACGGCGCAATTACAAAGCCAGGGCGAACATCGCTTGTCTGGTAGTAGGGAATTGAAAGTTGCCGGGCGCCCACGGAGCTCCATCTCTTGAGGCCAGGATAATTGGGGAGGCTGCGAAGCAAAAGCATCAAATTGGCCGAAAGACGTCCGCCGCCAGACCGCCGGAAATCCCGCCCCCAGGGCCATTTTCGGCCCTGATCGGGTTGCCAGTCGCGCCCGTCCGCATGAGAACTCGGGTTCGCTGCCAGCCATTTCCTGAAATGATCGGCCATCGAGGGAGGACCCTGGCTCCCCGGCGCGGTCGTCCTTCGGCTGTTAAATCGTAGCGATTGTATCGATTGTATGGCGGCACAGGTGTCTGCTGTCGTTCTATTTGGCGGCTGTCGCCGTTCGCACTGCACGAGGAGTCATTCAGGCGACGATTTCTGCGTATAACCGCCTGAACACGTGCGTTCGTCGCAGGCGACACGATGTACCCCCCTGAGTGGGCCTGGCCTATGCCTCGTTTCTTGCAGAATTGGCGGTCGATGTTGGTGCTGGCCGCCGCCGCGGGGGCGATCATCGCGTGCGTCCTGTTGATGATGCAGCCCTCGGAAAATGGCCGACCTGCGCCGTTCCGCTCGGCAAAAACCGCCGCGGTCAGGCCGCCGGTGTCCACAATTTCCAACGTCGGCATGCGGGCGACGGCCGCGCCGACACCACCGCTGCAGCCGATCGTTTGGACCAACGAGAGTCCCGATAGCGCAACCGATGTCGTCTCGGTGCCCGAATCGGCACCAGCGCCCGAGTCTCCCATTGAGGCACGTCAGGAGACGGGAGCGATCGGCATTGTCAAAACTCCCGAGGCCGCTCCGGAATCGCAATCGACGATTTCGATGCCGCCAACGGGCGAACCGGTGCCCGTACCACAGCCGCTCGGGCCACTGCCCGAGGACGACGATCTGAAAGTCCTCACCGGCGGTCCCTACGCCTACGACGCGGCTGCCGGGCAATATGGCGCGGGAGCCGCTCCGGTTGCCGCCTGGCCCGGTGAAAATGATTGCCCGCCCGTGCCGAACTTTCGTTGCGGCGTGAAGTGTCAGCCCGGGGGATCGTGCTACGAGTTGAACTGGAAGGCCATGCGGCCGATCCCGTGGCAGATCTTCGCTCAAGGCGAGTACATCGGCCCGCATCGATTGCGGCACGTGCCGGAATACCGCATGCGCGTCGACGATCAGATCCTGCTGATCTTCCGACTGACGACCGTCCCGTCGGTCGAACCGTATGTCTTGGCGGTTGGCGACGAGTTGGATGTCGAGTCGTTGACCAACGCCGACGTGGATCATCATGTCATTGTCCAGCCCGACGGTCGTATCACGTTGCGGATGCTGGGCCAGGTTCGCGTCGCAGGGCGTACGGTGGCGTCCGTCCGTCAAGATCTGGAAAAGCAATACGAGAAGTTCATCCGCGAGCCTACGATCACGGTCACTCCGACCAAGCTCAACTCGAAGGTGCTTGAGTTGCGCGCCACGATCGACGCTCGACAGGGATTCGGCGGTCAGCAGCGAGAGGTCCGAGTCACACCCGAAGGCACCATCCAACTGCCCGGTCTTGGCTCAGTGCCTGCCCAGGGTCTGACTCTTTCCGAGCTGAAGCGCGAGATCGACGTGCGCTATAAGCTGCTGGTACACGGATTTGAAGTGACGCCGATTCTGACCAACCGCGCACCGCGCTATATCTACGTGGTGGGCGAGGTGACACAGCCGGGCCGCTACGAACTGCTGGCGCCGACCACTGCCATGCAATCCATCGCCTTGGCCGGTGGTTGGAAGGTGGGCGGCAATCTGGCGCACGTGGTAGTATTTCGCCGCGACGATTGTTGGCAACTGATGGCCACGGTGCTCGAGATTCACCTGCCGCTATTCGGCAAGAGCGCTTGCCCGGCGGACGAAATCTGGCTGCGCGATTCGGATATCATCGTCGTGCCCAAACGCCCGATCAAGGTGGTCGACGACGCCATCGAACTGGTCTTCACGCGCGGTCTGTACGGCGTGATTCCGTTCCAGTTTGCCATGTATCACGGCTTGAGCGGAGTAGGCGGAACGACGGGGAACTAGCGGGTGCCTTGTTCGAGTCGTTTTACGGCACGTCGAGCTCAGGCGCTGCGGCGCTTTGCCGCCTTGGCCCGATACATGGCCTGGTCGGCCTCGTCGACGAGGTCTTGGGCGTTTGATTGCGGTCTGGCGATGGCGACGCCGACGCTGGCAGCCATCGACAGGCACATGCCGTCGAAATCGATCGAAAGATCGAGCTCGGTGCGAATCCGATTGGCGATCTGATCCACTTCGGATTCGACGCAGACATTCTCGACCAGAACCACGAATTCGTCTCCGCCGTACCGCGCGACGACGTCCGTGGGGCGGACGCATGCCCGTAGGCGGTCGGCGACAATTTGCAGCACACGGTCGCCGGCACGATGGCCGTTTTGGTCGTTGATGCCCTTGAATTGATCGACGTCGATAAACAATACGGCGTATTTCGCGCCACATTCACGGGCCTTGTACTCGGCGTGACGCAGCCGGCGATCCCACACCGCTCGGGTCGGCAGCGAGGTTAGATAATCGCATGGATTGTCGATCTGGTCAGCGCAGCGGTCATCCTTGCGGCTTCGAACGAGTGCGACGTACAGCAGGTCATCATGATTTGCGACGGCGCGCAGGAGGATTTCTACCGAGGTCGCCACGCCGCTCTGAGTCCTTAACGTTGTTGTCGCCACGGTCTGTCCTGTATTCCCATCGTGTAATCGCTCGAACGCGGCATGAAGCTGGTCCTGTTCGCTGCCAATCGCATCATCGACCAACAGATCGTCCATGCTCATGGTTTGCAGCTGATCGTGCCGGTAGCCGGTGGCGGCGATCGCGGTCGAGTTGGCCGCCACGATGCGCAAATGGGCAGTAAAAAAGAACACCGCATCGGCTGACATGTCGAGCGCCGTTTCGGCGGCGGCGCGGGTCAATTGGTCCAGAGCCGGTTTTTTATTGTGACGAAGATACCGCGGGGAGTCCGACGCAGGCCGGCCATTGTCGCGCGCAGTGCGGCGCGAACGGGGGGCCGAGGGCGTTTCGTAGGATGTCGAACTGGAACTCATGGCAGCAACGTAAAGCAAGACGTCGAGTGTAAAACGGACTCAAAGTACGATTGGACTACGAAAAGTCTCCGGCGCTGCACCGTCTCTCAGTGGCTGTCGGTGCGACGACCAATCATTTCGCGGCAGACGAGCCCCGGAAACGTCCAGGCGTCTTTCAAATAGCGGGCAAACAGTCGGCGCGGCTCTGTGCTCAGGCGGTGCAGCCATTCGAGCCCGGTACGGCGCATCCATAGTGGGGCTCTTTTTTTCTCAGCAGCCAGGAAATCAATCGTGGCGCCCACGCAAAGTGCGACCGAGGCGTCGATCTTGTGCTGATGGGCGTGAACCCACAGCTCTTGCTTCGGGGCACCAAGTCCGACGACAAGCACGTCAGGACGTGCCGCTGAGATGCGCGCGAGGATCGCTTCGTTCTCGGCGGGGTCCTTCTCAAAGCCAAAGGGAGGACTGTACGAGCCACAAATTTCCACGGCCGGCCAGCGGCTGACGATCTTGGTAGCGGCGCGATCCGCCACGCCTGGCCCGGCACCCAGCAAGTACACCTTGAGCCGACTGTCCGTTGGCGCGGCACTGAACAAGGCCGGCACGAGATCCGCTCCCGTGATGCGCTCGGGCAAAGGGCGACGCAACAGACGGCTCGCCCAGACGACCGGCATGCCATCGGCAATTACAAGCGATGCATCGTCGTAGGCGCGGCGCAATCTTTCATCGTGCTGAAGTTGCACGACGTGGTCGACGTTGGGAGTGACGACGTAGCGGCATTGGCCCGAGGCGGCCGTGATCCACTCGAACACGCGTTCGACTGCCTGTGGCATGCGCAGTGCATCGATCCGACATCCGAACATACTGACCTGCGTATTAATCATGATAAGACCTGTTGTTTCTGGACTGGCTCTTGTTTTCGGTGAGGGATGGACTGTTTACGGCTTGCCGTTCAATTGCGGCTCGCGGCGAACCGGCTCGGAATGCTGTTCGGCTTCGCGACCGTGAGACCGATAATGGGGGGGCACGTAGCGCGCTCTCTGATCCGCAGGGATCGAGAACACGGGCGTACTGGTGGGTTCGACGCGCACGGCGATTCCAGCCGTTGCCAGCAAGGCTTGCCGCATGCGGGCGGCGTGGCGGGGCCACGTATACTCGCGCTCGAATTTGCGACGCGCGGCAAGGCTCATGCGATGCCAGAGCTCGTCGTCCACCGCCAGTCTTGTCAACCGGTCAGCAACACTTTCGGAATCATGAATGTCGACCAAGAATCCCGTCTCGTCTTCATCGACAATCGAAGGAATGCCGCGCCACCGGGTGGCCACCACCGGCAACCCGAACGCCATGGCTTCCAGAAACACGATCCCGAAAGTTTCGCAATTGAAAAACGACGGCATGCAAAACACATCAGCACGGGCGTAGGCCGCGAATTTTTGATCGCCGGTCAGCACTCCCAGGAAATTCACCTGATCGCGTATCTGTAGCTCGTCAATGCGACGGCGCACAAGTGCCACGAATTCCTCGGTATGCGGCTGGCCCATCACTTCGAGCCGGAACGGCACGCCGCGGGCCGCAAGCAGGCCGCACGCCTCGACCAGCACCAATAGCCCCTTCGACTCGCGCAGGATGCCGACAAACAGGATTCGCAACGGCCGGCTTTCCGTGACTTCAATGCCCGTCAGCGGCAGACTGTGCAACGGATTGGGATCGTCGATGCCGTTAGGCACTACGAACTCGCGCTGACACTCGAGCAGTTTGCCGTCTTCGGGCGTCAGCTCCGAGATGCGGATCGCGGCGTCGGCGTCGTAGTAAGCACGCCGGAATAACCAGCGCTGCCAACGCGGCAATCGATCGTATAGCTCGGACAGGCCGCCGGCATGGAAGTGAAAGATCGTCTTGGCGAACAGCCAGCGCGTCGCCAGCAGGATCGCAAGATCGCGATACATCGGCACGCGATCGGGGCCGGCCGGCGGATAGTACAGAATGCGCACCCCATGGAAGATGCGATAAAAATAGATCTTCGCGATCAAGGTGAAGAGGTGTAGCACCTTGTAGAGCCGCACGCGGCCCACTTCATTCATGTGATTCGAGAATCCCATGCGCGCGTGCAAGAGCGTCACGTCCTGCAGTTCGGTCCGAATGAATCGTTCGATCATGATCGACTGGCCGCCGAAGGGGGGCGGTGTCTGACCCACTACAAGGACTTTTAGTTTTTGCGGCATGATGGACTCTCCCGAACGATGGTTCTGTAGCGGTGTGCAGGCGGGAATGGCAGACAGGTGATTTAGGAGGTGACAACCGGTTGGACCGAGATATCCGTGGCCTGATGATCGGCCGGGGATGGTCCGGCCTCTTGACTCAGATGCTTTCTGGTCACGCGGCGGCGTTCCAGGATCATGCGCCGCAGCATGCGCGGAGCAAGAACACTCGATAGCAGCAGCGCATGGCTCGCGGCAGACGACGGCGACTTGCGCACGGCCCGAGCAAAAAAGTGGCGTGCCACGCCTACGTGACCCAGTGCCGCTCGCTTGGCACCGTGAGAACGATAGACACGCGACTGCTCCTGCCGGCTGAGTTGGCCAAAGGCGGGCATGGCAAAGAACCGCGATTGCACCTCCAACTCGCATTCCTGCATCCGCTGGGGTTGGGCAGTAATCGTATTGGTATCGTGGATGCGGTAGCAGGCGACGGGCCTCTCCACGTAGCGAAAATGACTGCCCGCTGCCACCCGACGCCACAGGTCATAATCTTCGGCCTGGCTCAACCGTTCGTCGAAGCGATGCTCGCCTAGCGCCGTGCGCCGTATCATGGCGGGCATGAGGATGAAGCACCGCAGCGCAAGCTCTGCGAAAATGAATCCCGACGGGCGGGGGCCTGGCATGTAGTCCCTGTGTACCCCTACGCGCTGCCCTGCGGCGTTGATGATATACATGTCGCCATAGACGACGTCGACTTCGGGCGTCATCTCGAGAATCCGAGCGCGGCGCTCCAGACTATCTGCGGTAAGCAGGTCGTCCGAATCCAAAAAGACAATGAGATCGCCGCGGGCCGCACACAGCCCGGCATTGCGAGCCGCCGAGCGACCGCGGTTCGGCTGCGCGATGATCCTGACGGACGCCCTAAACCGTTTCAGTGCAGAGAGCGTATCATCGGTCGAGCCGTCGTCGACGACGATAATCTCGTCCGGCACGCGCGTCTGGAGCAATGCGCTTTCGATGGCGTCGACAACCAATTCGGCGCGGTTGTACGTAGGAATAACAACGCTGATCGTTTGTCGTGACGTGCTGCTGGCGCTCATGGAATTAGCTCTCCATCAACGCCGGTGTTAGATCGGTCACATCGCTGCCGAGAAACGACGGACGTTGCTCTGCGTCGACTTCCTCGTCGATATCGGACGGCCTCTCGCCTTCCTTTGCCGTCAGCAGGGCGATGGCGCACATGGCAAAGAAGGGCCGGGCTCCGGCAATGCCGAATGTCGTTTCCGTCAGCCCGCTAACGAGGGTACACGTCAGCAGCATGGCGATGAAGGCGTAGCCCTGACGCGGCGCCCGCGATTCGAACTGCAGCGAGCGTCCTAGCGCCACAAGGAATCCCAGCACACAGAACACGGCGCCGATGTAGCCGACGCTCAACGCCAGTTCGACATAAGACGAGTGCGCGCTAGAGATCGACCAGGTGAGCCGGTCGGATACTGCCCGAATATGGTCGGGGGTCCAAAAAGCGCCGTAGCCGTGTCCAATCCAGGGTCTTTCGGCAATGAAGGTGCCGAGCTCATCCCATAACGGGATGCGACCGGTCAAAGAGGCGACGTCGCTGTCCGCCCGCCCGATGGCCGTGGTATTTTCCAGCAGGCTCATCAGCTTGCTCTGGAATACCAAACCCATTAGAGCCACCAGCCATGTGAAGGCTACGATGCGCATGTAGCGGCGATGGGCCAGCGCCACGCTCAACCAGCCCGCGGTCAAGCAGAGAACTGTGACCGCTATGGCCGTCCGTGATCCGGTCAGGAGCAGAAAGATCGTGCCGACGCCAATGGCAGCGACGATCGCGGGTCGTTGGAACGGGCGCACCAGTGGCAGCAGGTAAACGGCGGCCATGATTAATATCGAGCACTGAACACCCATCTCGTTGGGATGAAAAATTCCCGAAAAGCGATATTCACCGTCGGTAGGGTGGAAGTTTCCCAAAGACAGTTCCGCCAGCAAACCCACGCCGAGCCAGCTCAACGTGCAAGCCAGCGTAATCGCCACCATCTGCTTGGGAGTGACATGTCGGGCAAAAGCGACGGCGGCGAGCGCTTCGCACAGCATTACGGCAATACGACGAACAGAGATGGACGGCTCGGTCGCCCATGCGACGCTCGCGCCGCACCATACGACGTAAGCGATGCAGAGGATCCCAAGCCATCCGCTAATGCGCAGGTTGGAGCGTTCCGACATCATCATGCCGACGATGCCAAGCAACCCCAGCAACAGGAACGAAGCTTGACGTGTCAGGTTGCCCGATACAGCCGCGGCCTCCATGTCGTCGACCGATGTGGCGTAGTGATCCTGAGCGGACACCATCCAGTTTTGCTGAATCGGCATGGCGTACACCCCCACAATCACCAGCGTCACCAGCGCCAGCAGAGCACGTCCCGAAATGGGCAGGGCGCGCGGTTGCGTCGACTGAGTAGAGGGGATCGTGAGGGCGATGGAATGCATGTGTTTTCCGCCTGTTGCGCCTTACCTAGATACCCGCCGTGCCAAGATATGCGCAGCGACCCGCGAATGGCTCTTTTGGGCTCGCATGACGTCGTTGATCGTGCATTTGTGTGAACATGCTAAGCAACACGGGTTTGCAATCGAAAGCCGTTCATGGCTCGTAGCAGGATTGCGGTTCTTGCGGTGGCGGCCGTCGTGGTGCCTGCCAGCATGGCGATCGCTGCGCCCAGCGCACCGTAGGGATGTACCAGCATCACGGCGCCGAGCAGTGTGACAATCAAGCCGCACAAATCGGGGATCAGATTCGCGCGCGGTAGACCCAATGCCCAGAGACCGTTTCCGGTTGTCATTCCCACGCTTGTGGCAACGACACTCAGAGCCAGCGTGGCCAGCGTCGGTCCGCTGCCGCGAAACTGTTCTCCGTACACCAGCACGGCAATTTGATCTCCGGCAAAGAGCATCGCCAAAAACGACATTCCCAAAACCGCAATCAACATGAGCGCCGTGGTAATCAAGACTCGGCGCAGTTCGTCGACCCCGCCGCGGGCAAAGGCATGTGCGGTCCGTGGGGTCAGAGCATTGGCCACGCCGAGAATGAATACATTGACGACGCCGACGAGCGCGGCGCAAGCGCCGAGCAAGCCCGTGGCGGCCGTGCCATCCATCAACGTGACAATCCAGGCCATGATCAGCGGGGTTGTGTTGCCGACCAGAAAGCTCGGCAGCGCCCATTGTGCGAACGACCAGTTGTCGCGCCAGTCGCGCAGCACTCTGGCACGATTTACGCGCACATCGGGCAACTTGAGCAGAATCCAGCCGCAACAGGCTAGGGCACAAGCTGCGGCGATCACGCCAAAGATCGCGCCGATCGACAATAGTTTTAGCCGCGCCAAAAGCAGGATGCTGGTCAACTGAACGACGGCGATCGCCCCGTCCAGCGCCATCGCCGAGGCGAACTGAAAGTGGGCGAAGGCAAATCGGCGGACCGCTTCACGCACGAGCAACAGCGGACCGACAAGCAGCAGCACCCACAAACCCGCCACGAAGTTCGACGCCCCGAGGGCCGAGAGGGTCGGAATCGCAACCAGCAGGAGTATCCAACTGATGCCGATGAACATCAGGTGGTGCAGCCACACGCTGCCCGTGTATTCGGCCAGTGCCGGTCCTTGGTGACGGGCACGATAAATCGTGTATGGAGCGGTAATAACTTGTTCTTGAATTCCAGTCAGAATCAGCACCAATGACATCGTGAGATAGTACAGACCTAGCTGCTCGGTCGTGCAGGCGCGGGCGATGATGGCTGCGGTCAAAAAGCTGGTGCCGCTCACAATGGCTTGATCTGCGACGGACAGCACTCCCCGTTGGGAAGCCAGGTTCAGCGCTCCTCGCGTAGCTGCGCGCAATGATGGGGGCCAGCCAGTAAGTGCTGCCGCCACGTCCTGTCGCTCGATGGGTTCAACAACTTCTGAGCTCATGCTTCCCTTCAGTCTTCGTGCAGTCGCCGTACGGAACGGATTCGTCCGAACGCCTAACGCGACGCACACCCCGGTCCTGACGGCCGCGAAATCCTCCCCAAACTCGTCGACATCATGCCGGCAACCGGCACGCCGCGCATGGCAACCAGCGGTCGTGCAAGGGCGTGCAACGCGCGATCGACAGGCGTGTGCCAGCCCGAGAGCTTTGCCGTGATGGTGCTCAGCGTATCGTCGTTCTCGACGCAAAAGCGGCCCCAGCACAGATGATCCAAACCGACGTGAACACGTTCATCGCATGTCGAGAGAACGCAGGCGCTTCCCTCCTGCCGTGCGGCCATGATCAGATCGAGACTGAGGTGCCCGAAGGGCGCAGCGAACGATGGATTGATAATTCCAAATCGCTGTCGCAGAGTATCGAGCGAGATTCTCAAGTCCTGACGGAAATCATCGACCCGGCCTAAGAACGATTGATGCGTATGCGTGTGTGTGCCAAAGTCAATCAGCTCGTCGGCGTGCATTTCGTGGCATTCGGCGGTCGATAGCGGCAGCCAGGAAGAAGGAGGCACATGGGACGAGCCGGCATCGCTCCAGTCATCGAAAGGAAATCGTTCCTGCGTATCGAGAAACGCTGTCGCCAGAAAAACCGTAGCCGGCGTGCGCAGTTCCTTGAGAATGGGCCACGCTTCGGAATAGTTGTTCCGATAACCATCATCAAATGTCACGACAAAGACGTTGGCCGGTATAGGGCGAGAATCTCGTTGGTAGGCGAGCACCTTGCGTAACGACCAGGCCTCGTAACCGGCCGACAACAGAGACAGCAGTTGATTGCGCAGCCGCTCCGGAGTGACGTTCCATGTGGGAGCGGTCGCTCCCAGCGGATGATCCGCGATGCGGTGATACATGAGGATCCCGAAGGCCTCGCCCGGGCGCGGGCCAAGCATCGTGTGCAGCAGGCGGGCGCTGCGACGAGCGACCCACGTACGAGCCTTGTGCATTACACTCCTCACGCCTATCCTCCAACGCCGCAAAGATGTCTAGCAAGCACCGCGACTTAAAACCACGGCGGGCACGGTCTGCGCGATCAATTTCAAGTCGTTCACCAAGGATCGCGATTGGATGTATTGAACATCCATCCGCACCCACTCGGCGAAGGATACGGCCGAGCGCCCACGGATTTGCCAGATGCACGTCAATCCGGGTGTCACATCGAGACGCCGCCGCTGCCATGCTTCGCAACGATTCGACTCGTCACAGGGAAGCGGTCGCGGACCGACGAGCGACATATCTCCCTTGAGCACATTGAACAGTTGCGGCAGCTCATCAATGCTTGTCTTGCGCAGGAACCTGCCCAATCGCGTGACCCGCGGATCGTTGGCCATCTTGAAAGCGGGGCCATCCTGTTCGCTGAATCGTCTCAGCCCGGACTTCTGTCGTTCGGCATCGACACACATCGTACGGAATTTGTAGATCGTGAACGGTCTGCCACCCATCGCGTGTCGTTGCTGACTGAAAAAGATTGGGCCGCGCGAGGTGACCTTGATCAATACGGCGGCCAGCAACAATAGCGGCGCCGCCAAGGTCAGGCCGGCGAACGAGCCAGCCACGTCGACCACACGCTTCCACAGCGGCAGCGGTTGCACGAAGAACATATTCAGCGGACGTGCAGGCCGTTCATCGACGGTCGAGTCTTTGTGTCCGGCGGCGTCCGAGTGACCGGATCCTTGCCCGGCCGAGTACGTGTATACGTCGCACTTGGGCAACTGGACGATTTCGGGTAGCAAATCGAAGATATCGTCGCACAACTTCCAGGCGCCGGCGGCCGAGGTCTCGGGCAGCACGATGCCGACGCACCGCGGCTCCAACAAGCCGGCTTCGTCCAGCACGCGCAAACGAGCCGCCAGCACTTGTGCGAATGCTGCTAATTGCGCTTCGTCAGACGTATGCGCGAATGTGAAGGTTAATAAAGAGAACTCGGCACGACCGCGCTCGGCGCGCATCCGCTCGCGTTCGAGGATTGCATTCATACGCTCGACCGAGTGCAGGACCGCGCGGGCGGACGAGCGTTTACGCGTAATGGCCCACGCCTTGAAGAGCGTGCGCACCCGTTTTCTGGAATGTACTGTTGCCATCGACGCTTTCCCTCACAGTCTCTTGTACAGCCAGTGCGGAATGTGCTCCTTGCGCTTGTTGAGGATGACCCCCAACACTTTGGCCCGCGCGTAGGCCAGACGGCGGAGCGCTCGTGTCGCTGCTTCGCAACGCGTGTGTTCCGCTTCGACGACGAACAGCACGCCCGACAAGGAGCTAGCGGTTGCCAGGCAGCCGTTGGCCTCGGACGCGGGGGGCAAATCGACAACTACCAGATCAAACTCGGTCGAGTACGCGTCGAGCAATTCGCGAACGTCGCTGAAATCGACATCCGGCGAGCGAAAGCCGTGCGTGGCGCTCGGTGCGAGCAAGGACAGATTGGCAATCGACGTCGCCTTCGGGCAATCACTGGGTGGTGCAGCTCCGGAAAGGGCGTCGTATAACCCCAGATTGCCGGCCATGCCGAAAATGCCCGCTTGCGCGGGATTGGCGACATTCAGATCGACAAGCAGCACGGGGCCGTCGCCAACCTCGGCGGCACCGATGGCCAGATTGGCAGCCATGGCGCTGACGCCGGTACCGCGCGAGCAACTTGTCACGCCCACCGTTTTAAGAACATTGCCCGACGATTCGCCCACGGCACGTAGCCGTTGCGCGAGTGCGCGAAAGGGTTCCGTTGTCGAGGTCCCGGACACGCCACGTGGAATAGGGGCGTGCGTGAGTGCTTTGGAAAGTGTGATCATGGTAGTCCTCAATTCCGCACAAAGATGTGCCGCGTGCCGCGTGGGACAGAAAGTAATACGGGGACGCCGAGTAGGTCTTCGATTTGCTCAGGAGTCTTGGTCGATCGATCAAAGTACTCAGCCACTACGGCGGCCATGACGGCGGCCAGGCCGGCCAGAATAAACCCGAGTGCCAGCGTCAGGCCGACGCGAGGGCTGGTCGGCTTGGCAGTGAACGTCGCCGGCTGAAGCACGTTGACATTCGAGATCTGGTTCGATTCCAGGGCCTGGTCGATGCGGGCCTGCTCGCGATTGTTGACGTAGTTGCGATAGCTGGAATCCAGTAGCTCGGTGCGGCGCACCAGTTCAGTGATGTGAAATTCACTGTCATTCAGCTTGCGAATCTTGCTGGTGACCTCGGCGTACTGCTGGGTCAGGGCCTCGGATTCGGCCCGTAGCGAGGCCGCTAACGATTGCTGAGTTAGCAGCGTGACTTCCAGTTCCTTGAACGTGGGGTTCGTCTTGCTCGTTGCCTGGACGCGCCCCGCATCTTGCTCTGCGAGAATGGCTTGCACTTCCTTGACCTGCCGGCGCAAAGCCTTGACCTTGGGGTGGGCTTCGGTGCCACGAGACGAGGCGTCTTTCTCGGCGATCTGCAATTTGTAGAGTTCGTGCCGCATGAAGTCGGCGGCCACGTTCGGCAATCCTTCTGTCTCTTCGGCGAGCTGCCGGTCAGGCACGCTTTCCAGGCTCTGCTGCAAAGTTGCGATCTTGGCGTCGGCGGCGCTCAGCGAGCGTTGCGTTTCCAGCATGTGGGCCTCGATCGAATCGTTTTGCGCTTGCAGATTGCCGCGTTGGCCGTCGATCGTGACCAGCCCCGTCTCATTCTTGGCCTGACGAAGCTGTTCGGTCGCTTCCTCGAGCTGCCCACGCAGCAGCTGGGATTGGTCGACGAAGAACTCGTAGGAACCCGAAGTGCGGTTGGCCTTGGCGTGCCGGGCGAGGTAGGCGTCGAGGAAGGTCGCCAAGATGCGTTGTGCCTGCTCGGGCTGTTTGGCCTTGCACTGCACGACGATCACATTGGATTTTCTTGGGACGCTGGGAAGGATCGTCTTTTTCAGTCGTTGGACGGCGTACTCCTCGCTGCTGATGTTGCCTTGCTGAAAGATCACATCCTTCAGGAAGTTCAGCGGCGTTTGGAGCATCAGCGACCACCCGGGTTCTCCGGCCGGCTTGCTCCCCAGGATATAGTCCGCGCCCAGTTCCTTTACGACGTCCTCCAGCAGGATCTGGCTGCGGAGGATTTCTACCTCCGAATTGATCTCGCTTTCGCGGGACTCATTCATCGAGACGGTGGGGCCCACGGTGGCCGTGGGATCCAGGGCGACACTCTCCTTGCCGAGGCGGACGAAGACGCGTGCGTCTGACGAGTAGGTTCTGGGCAAGAAGATCAGTCCGGCAATGACCAGGCCGAACGTCGTGCAGAACAGCAGAATCATCTTCCGCCGATGTCGGAACAGCGGGCGGCAAATGTCACGCGCGGTGGATGTCGCATGATTTGGAGTGCGGGTAACCATGCTTGACCTCATTGTGTTGCAGTGCGTGGGACCAGGGACTTTTATTTGACCGCGTCGTTGCGATGTGGCAACGGTCACTGTGTGGGAGCTTGATAGTTACTGTGGAGAACGCTTGCGTAGATAATGTTGGTCGCCCGACTGGTGTCACATCGGCAAGTCGGGCACGTCGAACTCGCCAGAGTCGAGCCAGTCAGGGCGCATCAATGTCCAGAACTCAACGGCCAACTGCTCTTCGACATAGGCGTAGGGCAACCAGCCATAGCCCGCGTCGCCCCACTCGGTGCCCCACGAGTTTCGTACGAGCAACGCCCCGCGTGAGCCGCGTAGCCAGTCATCGCTGTAGCCGACTGCCATCAGGGCCTGGCCGCCTTGTATTGAGTCGAACGTCGGCCGATAGGGAATGTCTCCGTCGCGCGGCAGTAACTTGGGCATGGCCAAGCCGAATACGGCCGGAAACCCTGCCGCAAGAAACGTTTTCACGGTCTGCAAATTTTCACTGCCGGACTCGTTGCGGTCGTCGAGTCGCACGTATGTCAATGCGCGGTACGGTTCCACGAACGAGTATAGGAAACCGTCGGGCGGCATTTCGAGTCGGCGAGAGTCGTAGGGCCAGTATTCTTCAGGTGGAATTCCACAGCATTTCATCGCTTTGAAGGCCGTGCGAAAGTCGGCTCCGCCGTGGTGACCCGTACGCGCCAGTCGCACGGCACTCTGATGCAGGAACAGTCGTGAGGGGCGTACCACGCGGGCGTGCGCGCGTCGCTCAAAATACTGCACCAGTCCCACGCAGGCGTGCGCCGTCGAGCAGCGCATCGTTTGTTGATCGTCCACGTCGGCGAAGTATTCGCGCAAATCGACATTGGCGTCCGACGCGGCCCCAGCCGCGCCGGATCGGCGCAATCGCTCGATGTGAGCGGCGATCGGCGGCGTCTTCGGGGTAAAATCCCGAAAATCCGGCAGGCTGGGAAGCCAACCCAACCCTCGCGGTTCAAAGTGAGCCATGCGTCAACCTTGCAAATGCCGCGCGTGATTGCCGGCTCGGACAAAGGCAAGCGCGCTGTTGCTAACCCTGCAACAGCTGAAAAACCCAGTCACCGGGCGAGAACGAATTCATGCCGTTGGGCAATTCCTTCGCCACGGCATTCGCAGCATAGCCGCGCCAGAATCTCAACCAAGGTTAGCCGTGTGGGAGGTCTGGTGGTGCGAAGCGGTACGCGCCATGTGGCCCTCTGCGCCTGCCGCGCGCCGCGGGATGAGTGAACCGGTCTCGCCAGAATGCGAAGGGGCCTGTGAAGTACGCAGCTCCCAGCGAATGCCCTCGCCGCTGCCGTCGCCCATGAAACGCAACAAATCTTGTCGCTGCTTGCGATTGAGAGCTTGGATCGTATCGTGCAGACGACGCCTGGGATCGAGGTCAGAAACGGGCGGAAGCGGATCATCGATGCGCGGGGGCCAGCCCTCCTCTTCGAACGCGGTCAGGATCGTCTCCTGATTGGGCGCGGGCAGCTTGAACTCTTTGACGACGCGATCGCCCACGCGAATCTGACGGCGCTGATCGTCCCATTTCGGTTGAAAGGTTGCTGTCTCGACACGCCCGCTGTCAATGCGCGGCGGATCGGGAAACGGAATCACGGGATGAGTGCCGCCGCACGTGTCTCGCGCCACGGCAATTCCCGAGGTGGTGGCAATAAAGCACGTGCGATCCACGAATGCCGGCGCGCCCGACTGACGGAAGGTGCGCGCCTCGTCTTCGACGTCCGTCGTCTCGTAAGCGTGATGGACGTAACCCACCGTGCAAAGCCAACGGATATCGCTGTTGCTGAGCTTCGCGGCGCGGAGCACTTCCAGTTCCACGGCGAAAGTCCAGGGGTCCTGACCGAGTTCCTCGGCGTACTCATGGGCCTCGAGCAGCAGGGACAAGGCCTCGCGCAGTTGGGGGCGCGACACGGGGTTGCGGCGCAGCAAGATAGCCGTTGTTGCGCCGGGATTCGTTTCAGATGGCGAAAAACTCGCCGCTTTGGATGTCATGGTTTGCCGCGGGATAGTCACCGTGGTGCGTCCTGCGCTCCGTTTGCGTCTGCATTGGTTACACCGTGTCATAGGCCGCCTGTGAAAGCTGCGGAACACCCTCACAAAGAGAGCATTCGGCCGGCTATCGGCGGCGTATTCGACGGACGTCGCGGGCATGACGACGAGGGCGGGCAACGCAAGCGGGGCTGTGCGAACCGACAAACACACCAATCGCTCGCCGAGCGATGCAATCGAGTGCGTCAGTCTCGCGGTAGTAGTCTTACTGGTTAGTCGTACTGCAATGTACAGGCAGTCTGGTGGCAGTCTGGTGGACGATGGCGACGGGCATGTCGCCAAGTGTGGGTAGAAATCGGGCGGGGGATTTAGCAGTCGCGACACTGTCGAGAATTCGGGACTAATTCCCAGCGAATTCCCTTGCCACTTCCGTCGCCAAAAAATCGCAACAGCGAGCACTTTTGGTTACGGTTCAGTGAATTAATCGTGTCGTGCAACCGGCGTTTAGGATCTTGATCCGGCTGTGGCGGCAATGGATCGTCAATGCGTGGGGGCCAGTTTTCCTCTTCGAACGCCGCCAGAATTGTTTCTTGATTGGCGGCGGGCACCTTGAACTGCTTGACGATCTGGTCGCCGACCCGCAGTTCCAGACGATCGCGATCCCAAGTGGGATGATGCGTTCCGTTGGACGAGTCGAAACGCAAGTGTTTACGAGACAATGGGACCGCCGCCGTAGGCGCAGTCAGTGGCTTCTCGCCGATCGCGGTCTCGTGGGCCAAAGCAAGACCTTGCTCGCTGAGCACGAAACAGGTCTTGTTCGACAGGACCAAGTGGTCGCTTTGGCGAAATGATCGCTGTCGGTCGCCAGGCACGGTCGTCTCACGAGCATGATCGACTAGCTGCTTGCCGACCAGCCAGCGAAAATCGCTGTTCGTCAGACCAAGGTCTCGCAGGCTATGCTGTTCGACCGCGAACTGCCAAGGGCTCTCGCCCAGGTCGCTCGCGTAATCCAACGACTCAAGCAACAAGACCAACGCCCCGCAAACCCTCGGCGGCATCCGCTTGATGGGCGTAATCGTGGTAGCTTGCCGCCTACTCGGCTCGTCCTGCGCTTCCGTGATTTTCGGCTCGCGCGGAGTTTCCATCGCTGTGCTCCGGTATGTACATCATGTTGTGCGATTCCTGTTGGGACTTGTGCATGACGATGCGAAGATCATCTGAACGTGCGATGGTCAATCTTGACCGCGAATTGGCATTCGATTTGATCGAAGATTCCCTGCCTGAAGCGCGATTCCCACTGCTTCGACTACCTCTAGGTCGCAATACAGTCGGCCGCAAAACCTCATTCGCGTGGCGGCTCCCATGACGCCGGCCGACAATCCTCCTTACGTCGAAAGTTGTCAATTCAATAGCTGCCAACACCTCCCGTAGTTGCGACGACGTGCTTTGCCAACTCTCGGACACGTTTCCTTAAAGCGGTGAGCACTGTGCAATCCCCAACAACACTTCGCACAGGCACGTTACGCTACGAACTCTGTTCCTCGCTGATCGACACTACTACGCAATATCGGTCAACCCAAGCGGCCCACGGTGATGGCCGCCTGGTCGCATCCGGAATATATGACGCAGATCGTCGGTACTCGCGACTTGCTCGAAGCTTGCCCCCGAACGTCAACGGCTCGCCGGCAAAAGAAAAACCGGTCGATGTGACAATGAGAGAGCGTCGGACAGTCGCCGCAATGACTTCAAGAACGCAATAGCTTCTCGACCCCTGTGCGGCATTCCGTCGCCCGCTATTAAAGAGGCTTTCCCAAGAAAGCCAAGAAACGCAGGTCGACGCTAACAAATTGGTAAGGTGCGGTCAAGCAATAGGTCCCGCAAATTGCCAGAACAACAAGTCTTTTTTATTCTCGCCAAATTAAGCCCCCTTCATGCGGTCGTGTCCACATGACTATGTCGCTCACAACGCCTCAACGAAGTCGTCACTCTGACATACGACGTGTCACGTGGCAGGTTTATTTCGGTCTGTTGTTCAATACCCCGTACGTGGGCAACGATGCATCGGATGTATCAAGAGTTGTATGAGGATTTGGTGTTGGACGCTTAAATCATTATCAGGCAAGGCTTACGCAACTCTGCGTACAGAGTGAGTCGTCACGGGAAGGCCGTTTGTGCGGCGGTCCGGCCGGGCCGGCGTAGGCAGGCACCCCGATCCACAATGCGCCCACAAGAAATAGATTAGGGTGAAACTGCTAGGGGCAAAACGACCCGTTTCACATGGACGAATGTCCACACGCTGGATGCCGCATGAATGCCACACAGCGAAAAAAAATCTCGCTAACTGTTTTTCAGCAGAGCACAGCCACGTGGGGGGCATAGGCCCGATCGCGCATCGGCGCCTATCGCGAGGCGCGTAGCGGGCGCGTCACCGCGCGAGTCCACTCTCGTGGGCAATCGTCGGCACAATCACTGCGCGGACCTACAACGGCTACTTGCCGAAATCTACTACCTGCCAGTTGGGGCTGGCGAAGATCTGAAAGCCGCTAAAGCTACCGTTTCCGCCGTAGACGCCCTGGCTGTTGTACCAATCGATCCCAATTTCGCAGACGGCGCTCCCCTGTACGAGCAAGCGGGCCTCGACCCACACTTTCGACGCGTGCGCAGGGATCTGTTGTGGGACGTCATTCCAGAGCTGCGTCGCATAGGTTGGATGGTTGGTGGGCTTGGTGATCAAGTAGTCCGCTGCCCAACCATCGGCGACGACTCCGGGAATCTCGTCAATCAGCGTCGTATTGTCGGCGGCGTTGTAGCGGATCGTCCAGTCGCCGGCGGCCGTGGGCTGCTTGCCTGCGCCTGTTCCGTAGTCGCTGTTGTTGACCAATACTGTCTTGCCGTTCACCAGCGCATAGACGCGCAGGTAGTCGACATACACGGTGGCCGCCGCCGGATTGTACAAGTCGTTCAGTGCATAGAACCAGCACGATGCATATCCATAACTGCGCGGCGGGGTCGAGCTGACGACCACGCCTTTTTCCGGCGGCCAGATTCCGGGTTGCAGCTTGATTGGGTAGCTCGGCTGTCCACGAGCCGCCACAAACAACGCAAGACACGCGATAAAAAGAATCGCTCGCTTCATCGTACCCTCCTTGTGTGACTGGTTCCCCGTCGATACGTCACTCAATCCGTTGGCGCGCTTTTGCTCGTTCTCCCGAGGGGTGATGCGATGGGGCGTGCGGGTCGCACGGCCGGCCATGGCGAATGAGAAAAATTTGCCAGTTTGCAGTTGTCGCGGCCGGCTGCCCCAGACTGCGCGTGGGGTGAATGCAGGACCCACGCGGCCTTTGGGCGAGATACTGGCTTCACGCCAGTGACATGCCCAGACACCTCGCCCCCAACGGTGCATCCGATCGTGTAGTGTGTCGCGTCCATGACGCAACCCAACCTAACGAACACACGCGAAAAGTCTCAAGGCCAGTTTTGGCCGGTCCGTCTACTGATTGGAAGCAAAGTCTTGGCTGGCGTGACTTTATGGGGCGAATACACGGGCGCAATGTGTTTACATCAGGCGGCTTGAAAGTGCGTGAAAAGCGCCGCCGAGAAGAAGTTCGTGGCAAGCCCATTCGAGGCGAGCGCGTGTCGTTCATTCACTTTCCGAAGGTAACGACCTGCCATGATGGTGCGGCAAAGACCTGAAAACCGCTGTACCCGCCGTTGGCGATGTACCCCTTGGGCCCGTACCAGTCGAAGCCAAGATGCGCCATGCCCGAGCCGCTCACGAGCAGCCTCACTTCGGCCCACACCTGGGTTGCTCCGGTAGGGACACGACCTGGCTTGGCGTTCCAGATTTGCGTGGCATAGTCGGGATGCAACGACGGTATGGTTGTGAAATAATCGGTTCCCCACTCATCAGCCACGACGCCCGGAATCTCGATCGTCGGATCGGTCATGTCCGAGCGCGGCGTCCAGTTGCCCGAGGCCGCCCGGCGCTTGCCAGCAGCCTGACCGTAGTCGTCGTTGTTGATCAGCACCGACCGGCCGTTGACGCGGGCGTACATACGCAGGTAATCGACCTGCACCTTGGCCGGCTCGGGATTGAAAACGTCGTTCTCAATAAACAAGTAGGCGGTTACCGACGTGGCACCCGGCGGCGGCAAGGGACGTGGAATCTCTGGCAACTCTGGAGGCCAAATTCCTGGCTGCTGACGGATGGGGTAGGGCGTCGTCGGTTGGATCGCGCGGCTCGCAACGTCAACTGCGCTTCCGTCTGAGCTTGCTACTCGATTCTCGTCTTCATTGCTGCGGACGCCCCGGGGCTCATCGTGGGGCACACGCTCGCTGCTCTCGGGCGCCGGCAGGACCGCTTGTTGAAGAGGGTCGACATGCTGTGACTGTGCGTACCACAACGACGTTGCGACAACGATTAACAGAATCGTTCCGAATCGTGATAGGAACCGGCGACCACTGTGCTTCGAGACTTCGATCATGAGCGCTATTGTACTCTGGATAAAAACGTCGCAGAATCATCGGCCGCACTTGACCGATCAATTGTCTGCGGGTGGTCCCTGGCATGGTGCAGAACAACTGTTAATCTAGGCAGCCAATTCGGCATCACCGGCAATAGTTTCGGCGACGCGGGCTAATTACGTACGTATTCGTAGATTTCAAGGAAGGTACTGCCATGGCTTTTTCTGCCAAGATCGAGGGAGACGAACTGGTGATCCGGCTGCCAATGAACGAGAAGCCCGAGCGCTCGGCCAGTGGAAAAACGCTGGTCGTGGCGTCGACCCACGGCAACAAGGAGACCGACTGCGTCGTGCAGGGCAAAAAGGTCATTTTGGGAATTAACGCCTACATTCCCATTAAGTAGCGGGCGGATCGAGTCACCGTCGCCCGATCACGGGTTCTGCAAAGGCGGCGCGCGAAAAATCGGCACAGGGTCGATGCGCCTGGTCAGGCCCAGGTCAGTTATCTAGGGCTGACTGCTGAGGAATTCAAATCGTGGCTTGAGCTGGCCATCGACTTCGATCGTTTCCAGAAACATTTGCCACGGTCGCACCCACAGACCGTGATCGCCGTACTCCTGGCGATAAACGACGAGTTCTTCCAGCGTCTCGCTGTGTCGCGCGAGGCCGAGCACCGTATACTCGCGTCCCTTGTAGTGCCGGTAGCGTCCTGGTGGAACTGCGCTCATCGGAGTGACATCTCTCAGAAATGGCTTGTTACGGTTCCGACGAGCCCAATCAAATCTTCGGGAGGTCGCGTACCGTGCGCTCGCTTTGAATATTGCCGGTGTTCAGCGTCGATGCAGGCTCGAACAGCAGGACGTGAGCTTCCACATCTGCCACGGGCCGATGTTCGACGCCACACGGCACGATCAGGAACTCACCTTCTTCGACCCACACTGCTTGGTTTCTATATTCCATGCGAAATCGTCCTTGGACAACGAGAAATAGCTCGTCTTCGTGGTCGTGATGATGCCAGACGAATTCGCCGAGCAACTTCACCAACTTGACGTGCTGCCCGTTCAGTTCTCCGACAATCTTGGGGCTCCAATGATCGGAGAACTGCGAGAGCTTTTCGTGGATATTGATTTTGTCCATGGTCAAAGGTATTCGCTGCGTCGGCTCTGGGCGTTTTTGGGCGATGCTTCCACGTGCCTCTGTGTTCTGGGAACAAGCGTGCGAATCACAGCGGGCAATGGCGACTCACAGCGCATGTGTTGGCCGCTGATCGGATGCGCGAAGGCTAGCGAAACGGCGTGCAATGCCAGCCGATCGCACGGATCGGCTGTGGCACCATAGCGTCTGTCTCCCGCGACGGGGCAACCGAGCCCCGCCATATGAACGCGAATCTGATGTTTGCGTCCGGTGGCCAAGCGGACCTCCACGAGGGAGTACGGGTCCTTGCTACGCAACAGACGATAATGGGTCCGCGCCAAGCGACTGCCAGGCGACTCGTGATCGTTGCTGAATACTTGCAGAGCGGTGGTCTCGGTCAGGTAGGTAGCAATCGTGCCCTGAGCCGGATCGGGCAATCCTATGACAACGGCCTGGTAAAGCTTCTCGACGGCCGGCCAGTCGTCCTGCAGGCGGCTGCGCACCGACTCGCTTTTGGCAAACAGCACCAGGCCCGACGTCTCTTGATCGAGTCGATGCACGACATGCGCACGGGCGGCGCCGCGAGGCCTGTGCAAATAACTGTTCAGCCGGCAGTAAAGCGTATCGGACTTTTCGCTCGCGGTGGCGACGGTTAGCAAGCCTGCCGGTTTGTCGAGCACGACGATCGCCTCGTCTTCGAAAACGATCTGTATGCGAGCCCGTTTCAGGTCGCCGGCCGCGACTGCCGATTGCAGATTGCTGACGACCACGTCGTCGCCGGGCTTCAAAGGGTGATCGAACTGGCACACCGCAGCGCCGTTGACGGCCACCGCACCCACCTTGAGCAGGTTCTTAATGTCTTTGCGCTTCATTTCCAGCGAGGAAAGCAAGCACGCAAGTAGCGGTTCTGGCTGTTGGGCGGTAAACCGGCGGAGGATTGTCACGGGTTGGCACGCACTTCTGTAAATCTTCTTGAGCGGTGTTCGTCGACTCTCTATCCGTCTACCGATCACGCCGCGGGAGTCGCGCCCCTCGTCGAATCGCTTCCCCGCCAAATCGCTCGTGAATAGCGTCGGAGACAACATCGAGTTGACCGTGCTTGCGATGTTCCTCATCGCCAAACAGTTGCTGCTGCGATTTGTTGTCGACCTGCAATCCACTAACGCCCACGCCTAGCAACCGCACCGGCAAGCAGTCGGCCAGGACCCGACCGCTGAGCAGCTCGGCGGCCGCCTGCCACAGTTCTTGGGTGACGTTCGTCGGACGCACCAGTGTACGCGCGCGGGTGATTGTGTGAAAGTCCGTCGAGCGCACCTTGATGTTTACCGTTCGGCCGCTTAATTGGTGCCGGCGCAAACGGCGCGCCACCTGTTCGGTCAGCTCCAACAGCCAGTCTCTCAACGTCTCGGGTTCTGCGATGTCCACGGCGAAGGTCGTCTCGTGCGAGATGGATTGTGCTTCTCGATCCGGGATCACCTTGCGATCGTCGATTCCGTGAGCCAGGTTCCAGAGCCTCGCGCCGACGCGACCACACAATTGCTCCAAGGCCGATTCCGAAAGCGCGCGTAGCTGGGCAATGGTCTTAATTCCCAATCGCTGAAAGGTGACACTCGTTACACGTCCGACACCCCACAATCGGCCAATCGGCAGCGGATCGAGAAACTGCTGCGCCGATTCGGCCGCCACGACGACAAAACCGTTGGGCTTTTGCAAATCGCTGGCAATCTTCGCCAGAAACTTATTGGGTGCAACGCCAACGGACGCCACCAGACGAACTTCGCCGAGAATGTCCGCTCGGATCTTGCGGCCTATTGCTTCGGCTGTGCCGAACAGATGTTCGCTCCCGGTCACGTCCAGAAATGCCTCATCCAGTGACAGCGGCTCGACCAGCGGCGTGTAACGTTCGAAGATGGCGCGGATCTGCCGCGATATCGCGGCGTAGTCGTTCATCCGCGGCGGCAAGACGACGGCCTGGGGGCATAGCCTGCGCGCCGTCGCCGAGGCCATCGCACTGTGCACGCCAAAACGCCGTGCCTCGTAGTTCGCCGCGGCCACTACGCCGCGCTGCTCGGGCGTGCCACCGACGATGACCGGGCGGCCGACCAGGCGAGGATTGTCGCGCTCCTCTACCGAAGCATAGAAAGCGTCCATGTCGACATGCAGAATCATTGGCCTCAACTCGCATTGTCGTACAGTATGCCAGGCCCGTAGTCGGACCGTCGCGCACTGTAGTTACCAGATCGGCAAACGTCGTTGCCCGGATCACGGCCCCGCACATGATACCATTCGCACGGGCATATATGCTGGCTAGAAACCGATTAGCGGGCTACGGTCGTTGTTACTCGAATGTGAACGCCGGGAGCAGTGTCTTGGCCACGACGGCGGGATCAAGTCGACTTGCCACAGCCGTGCCATCTTTGTCGAGCACTCTTGCGACCACAGGATACTGGCTTTGGATGAGTGAGTTGAACATGAACGCTCCGGCGCAGGTCGTCCAGTTCCTGGCCCCTTGTTCGGCGTCGTTGAGTTGTTGAATCGCGTGATTGAAAGCTGGCATGTCCAGGTCGTAGCTCTCCATGCCATCGCGATAGTTCATGCCCGGAATGGCCCAGCGATCGCTGATTTCGGCCCACAGGTAACCGGGAAACCACACGTCGTGGTGCCAACCACGGGCGGCCTCGACCGAAACGAGGCATACGCGCTCGCCGTCCCATTTCGCCCGTGCCTGCGGCCACAACAACGCTTTGCGAGAAATCTGCTCGTTGAACTTGGGAATATAGATCGCCCGGTCAAGCTCTTGGCCGACGACCGTGCCGGGAATCACATAGTGAGCGAATCGAGTGCCGAGCTCCATACGGCGGATGGCATGCTCCTCGACCAGACGAACACCGTCTCGTAACGGATCGAGCGAGCGTTCGATCTCGGCGCTGTCAGGATCCGCCTGAGCGATGATCGCGGGGATCCGCCGGAAGGCTTCTTCATAAATCGATTGAACCGATCGGCTTTCGCTGGTCCCTCGATTCATGAGACGCGTCAATCCTTGAAAGAGCCGTTGGGCCGGCGGTTCTCCCCACGCCCAGAAATCTCCCATCTCGGCAGCCTGGACGATCGTGCTTCGGTGGCTTAGTGCATCGCCGCTATGTACCAGCGCATAGACCGCCAACATACCGTCGACGTCGAGGTGATTGTTGACTGCCAACGTCCAGCGAACCTGCACGGGATCGTCGAGAAATCGAAAGCAGATCTCGGTCGACGTGTCTGCCCGGTAACGAGCGAGCGTGCGATTGGGTCGCCAATGGCTTAAATCCAGGTCTTTGTCTTCACGAAAGGCGCGACCACCGCTGCCGTCGCAATAAATGATGTGTTCGACGGCCGGCGGCGGAGTGTCGTGGTCCAGAATCAGGAAATTTTCGATCATAGATCGCTTCCGGCGACGAAGGTACTAAGCAGCCATTCGGAGATGTCCACAGGGCAGCAGTGTGGAATCTCTGACCGTATAATAAATCTCCTTAATTGTTTCGCATTACCAACATCATAGCGGCGCATCGTCAGTTCGATGCTAGAATCCGGCATGCCTCACTTGCGCTCTCGTATTCGACGTATCGAATTCGGCTTGCTGTTCCGGCGGCGTTGGTTTCCGGCATCCGCAGCTGGTCACCGCTGATTGTTGTATGGATTGGGCTCGCGACTCCTCTTCGCGCTCAGGACGTGATTTCCTTTTTGAACGCCTGAGGGAGCGCCGGCACAGGGAACGGCCAATTCTCAGGGCCCGATGGCATCGCTGTCGGCCCCAATGGAACTGTTTACGTGACTGCTCCGAAGGGAGGCGTCGGAAGTGGCACTAGCGTGCCAGAGCCGTCGACGCTCGCCCAGGCAATGTTGGCGAGCGCGCTGATGGCGCTGCGCCGGTCCGCAGAGCGTGCGCGGCACAAAAGCCCGACCGCGACTCAGCTCTATAGATATAGATCTAGCGCCATTTCTTGCTCGGCGGCCATTCGCGAATCATTGTATTACAAATGATGAGGCAGTCCGCTATGTCGCCCTGGAATCTAGCGGCACTCGGCGTTCAAGACCTCTTCGACGACGGCGTCTTCGCCTTCGACGATCCAACGATAGGCTCTCTGCAATTGATCGGGCCAGGTGATGCCATCGAAGGTGTGAATGGCGTTTTCGTAAAGATGCCGGTGCAGCGCGGGATCCCTGCGCAGCCGACTGTAGGCTTCGAGCACCTGATGCGGCAGGGGATCCACGAGCAGGCAGTTCTCTCCGTCCTTCAACGCCCACGCGGTGTAGCGGTCGCGTCGCGCAATAGGAATCGAACCGCACGTCATGGCTTGTAGGGGAATATACGAGGGATGTGGCGTGAACATGAAGCTGATCACGTTGCCGCATGAACGATACATCTCGCCCGTGGCGCGATAGTCCATGTAGGGCAGGAACTGTCCCCGCAGGCCCGACTTGGCATAAGACTTGGGATGGCCGGCCACAAAGGCCTCGTTGTCGGCAAAGGTTGACTGGATCATGTTCAGGCCGTGCATGCCCAGACTGAAACCGTTTCGCGGTACCTCGGGTCGGCCGTAGAAGAACGTGCGCCGCAAGTCGGGCAGTTCGCCTCCGTCGCGCGGATAGAAGACGTCATGGTCGATTCCCGGCTGAAAAGCGTAGCCGGTCATGGCGTGATTGGCCATCACGGCGTCGCGCAGCCCTGGCGTATTGAAAAGACCTAGGAAACCGAAATCGTACGTTAGGTCAGCCAACGCCGAGTCTACACTACCGGGGTAAAACTGCGGCTCGTAATCCTGAATCAGGTAGTGCTTCGACTTGGTGCGATGATATTGCAAGAGGATGTACGCCGTGTTCCAGAGCGTGGCCACTGCCATGTCACTTTCCGGGAACTCTTCCGGTCGCAGCGGCTTGGTGTAATGGTTCAGGACGACCTTCAAACGCGGCTCGGTGCCCAGGGCCTGGAAGATTTCCGTCCGGATCTGCTCCGCGGACTGATGTACGTGGCCGTTGAAGATATAGATGATGCTCTCTGCGCCGCGGCGGGCGAATTCGTGCGCAAATCGTAGAATCGTATTCGGGCCGCCGTTATGAACGCTGATGAAGTCGGGCATCACCCACAACACGCGCTTGGGCGGCTGGGGATTGCGCAACCAGGCCGCATTCATCTCCTTCGTAATGGCGATGTGCTCGGCCACGTCGGGCTTCTTCTCCATGGCCCACAAGATGTCGGTCGGAAAATACGAACTATTGACCGGCGGCGCGACACTGCTTGCCAGGTAATGGATCGACTTCTTGATCGCTTCCTTGATGCCGAATTGCTGCTGGTAGTTCTGGAACTTTCGCAGGTTTTCGATTGCCCTCATGACGCTCCCTTTCAATAGCATGCGCTTGACGCTGCCAACCGGACATCCTGTCGGTTCGGCTGATGTTTCGTACGAATTCTTTGATCGTCGTAAGCCCGCAATCTGATCTTCAAGGCGCGGCCTTGGCCGTTCAGCGATCGCCATCTTCTGGAGTTCGGGTCGAGGTCGAGGGGGCAGGTTGCCTGTGTTCGCCGGGGCTGGGGTGGGACGGCTTCTGTTGCCGCTTGCCGCAAGGCTGTGTTTTCGTTCTGCAGCAGGGCTGCTGTCTGCTGGGCTGCATCGCGCTCTTGTCGACGCAATTCTCGAGTCTTGCGGAGTATCGCCTCTCGCGCCTCGCTGTCGGCCAGCAGTCGCCGAAAATTCTCGGCGTCGTGCATTCCTGGCGGCAAATGCGCCAATGCCTCGAACGCCCATTGGGCCGGATCGTCGATCGTGGATGCTTCATGATGGCGGCACGAGGCGTCGTAAGCCTCGGCCAGTGCTGTATCCGACCACAAAAGTCCGCACAACTCGGCTGCCTGTCGTGCTTGCAGACTGTATATCTGCGGCTCAAATTGCACAACTGCCGCCGGGCCGGACCATTGGTCCAAGATGTCCTTCATGCGGCGAAAGTGTATGGCCGACACTTGCAGTGCCTGGGCGTAGTCGCGTTCTCCTTGCGAGCGGCGGAACAGGCTCATGGCAATCTCGTGCGGCCCGCGAATCAAAAAGAGCGGCACGACCCGCAACGCAGGCAGGCCTTCGAACACGCGCTGCCAGAAGGGCCACACTTGTACGGTTCGCGGATCCTTGAATCCACAGATTGTGCCCGATTGCATCAGTCGATCGACAACGCCGCGGCCGCGGGCGATTGCTTCGTCGGAAATAGAGTCTTCTGAATTCCAACGTCCGTCTCGATCACAATAACGCCGGAAAGTATCGGGATCGTCGGGCAGGTCCCCTTCGAACCCGAACTGCTTTAATTGAAATTCGCGATTCAGCAGCACAAAGGGTTGGGCTTCGAAGTGGCCATACTTGTTTGAGTCGTTGGCTTCGCCCAGTTCAAAGGGTCCCAACGACATGCCCAAATGTTGAAACAACCGAGCCGTGAGGCTCGATCCGCAACGGTGCATGCTGAGGATGACGACGAGCGTCTTTTCCTGACTCATTGTAGCCCACCCTGGCTGCGCAATCCCACGTATATTTGCCCCTCTCGAATCCTTCGTGCGCTGCGCTGGAACGTGCGAAATCGTCGCCGTCGACCGGCCGCGATTCCCGTAATCCGCGTGTCCCGCAGGGAGGAAGGATGGGCTTTCGCCCAAATGTTGTCAACATGGAATCCGCCGTTCGTCGATGGATGGAATGATCCCGCCTGATCGCCGGACGCCAGCCTTGGTGGACGAGCGTCTGCGGCTCGTCGTTCGGGCGCGCGGTCGCGGGCGCTAGCCTGGACGCCGGACGATACGGTATGCCGTCCGGGCTTAGTGGCAGTGCTAGCATCCGCTTGCGTCGGTGCTTGCGAAAAGATGTCTAACGAACGGTGCCTGGCGCGGAAATCAACCAGGGGCTTGAGGGCTGGCCGACATTCTCGGTATAAACTTGCTGGTCCATGCCCACCATCGCCACGGTGGTGACTCCGGCGCCGCTATTGATTGCAGCAAGTCCTTTGCCGGCACCAACCTGGGTCAGTGTCCAGCCATGCCAACCGTTACTCGACGATTCGGTCCACACCTGGCCATCGGCGCCGATGGCAAAGACTTGCAATGGACCTTGCGCGATGGCGACCGATGGCGTCGCGATTTGCTGCACGGTGCCTGGTTGCGTCAGCGACCAGCCGCTCCAACCGCCGCTGCTGAGGGCGTTTTCGAACCAAACCTGGTTATCCATGCCGATCGCGAAAACGTGCGAGGCGCCCGTGCTGTCCATCAGCGCGCTGATCTGCTTCACCGCCCCTTGTTGCGTCAGCGACCAGCTGTCCCAGCTATTGCCGTTGGCGGTTTCGCTCCACACCTGATTATCCGCGCCGACAATGAACACCTGAGAGGGTTCGTTGGGATAAACCGATGTCTGCGTGCTAATGCTTTGGGCGATGCCAGGCTGTGTGAAAGTCCAGGCGCTCCATGAACCATCGCTGAGCAATCGTTCAAACCAGACCTGATTGTCCATGCCCAACGCGTAGATATTTAGCTGTCCTGCGGCGTCTCGCTGTAGCGTAATCTGCTGCACGGCGCCGGCTTGCGTAGGTGTCCAGGTGGACCAGGCCGTGCCATTGTAAGTCTCGGTCCATACGCCGCCATCAGCGCCAATGGCGAAGACCTGGTGCTCGCCAGCGACCGTAAGGATGGCGACTGAGGACCTATCCGTATCCGGTGAGCCGACGAATGCTGGCGCGCCGGGATTGGCGCCTGAGGAGGTCGTGCTGGCGGTTAATAGCCGCCGGTCTTCCAACGACTCGATGCCGAGCCGACGGTGCCGTTGCGATTTTGTGGTCTTCCGCCCCTTGCTCGCAGAACCGAATGGCCAGCCTATGATCCTACGCATGGAAACATCCTATCCTAGCGTTGTACTGGATGACGATTGTCGATCGAGCCCGACCCGGCTGCGAACTGCACGGAGTGCGTCCCTGTTCGCTTTTGATGCGGGATCGATTTCTCTGTTTACTTCCAGCGGTAACCGTGCCGTGATGCGGCGTAAGAATTGAGCCGTGGCATACGCACGCACATGGCGCTCGTATACCACGGATGGAGACCATGTTCAGAATTTCAACATCAGACCGAAGTCCTGCGACCGCAGACCAGAATTGGCCTCGACCGCCAATACCCTCTCAGAACTAATTTGATCTGCTAACTATCAACGCGCGAGTCCAAGGCCCTGTCGTTGGCGCCGACCGTTGGGGGCGTGATCTTCCGCATCTTTCCCCCGCGTGGGAAGATCAATGTAATGACGACTCGGCAAGTTCCGTGCTGGCATGCATGCGCTGGCATCCTTTCTTGTGCCCCCCAGAGTGGCAAGGACGAGCCGCGCACGTCCTCGGTGCTGCCACCGAACGACGAAAGCTCTTGGTTATTGCGCGGGACGAACCCGTAGCGTCATCGCGGCGCCGGGAATTTGAGGACTATCTGGCGACCCTGGACGCGACGGCCCCGCGGCGAAACCTGTCCTGCGAAATTGCGAGTTTTCAAATATTTTGACCGCAGCCAACAGCCGCGCTGTCGTTATGCCTTGACCGCAAACAGAAGGTTCCGCAAGTCTTTGTGAAGTGCTAGAGATTCGCTTAACCGGAAGGCGCGGACCCTGCGCACCTGGCCGCTTGCGCGATACCTGATTGCGAGTTGTCCCGCGCGCGATCCCACGATTGTTCATCTGCGCGAAAGCTATGATTCAGTACGTCCGGAAATGGTTAGTTCTCACAATTGCCCGCCGCGTTCGCCGAGGACTTTCTCTTTTGGCGACAAACTCTTCTTGATGTCGTTCGCAGAAGAATGGTATGGCGCACCGCGCATTTCCCAATGACGACTTTCAGACGGTGTGGATTCTCCGGTGGGCAGCACATAGCGAAGGTCGAACTGATCGGCGGACCTGATACTTGTCTTCTTTATTGAGCTGGGCTAGAGTCGTGATTACCTGCCCAGCACGTCATTTTTTGGCGGGAAGCGCTCGGACGATGTGGGCTTAATCCGTCACGATTCGGCTCGCTCTTTCAAGATTCAGCAAGCGGAGATCTGCCATGCGCGGTGCACGTGTTTTGTGTTCCTTGGCCGTGTCACTCTGCTTGTCCATTGTCGTGCGCGTGGTCGCGGCTGACACGCAATCCGGGAAGGTTGGCGAGTCCGACACGGTGTGGATAACTGCCGCCGAGCCGGACACGACAATTCCTAACTTCGGTTGCAAGCTGCTAGTCCGAGAGGTCCTGCGTCAGGCAGTCTTGATTGCGGCACGCGACGAACCCGGTCTGTCGACGCATGACATGGCCCTGCGCGAAACCATGCCGGCCGATGGCGAGGTTGGTAAGAACGTACTCGATGTCTCGACAACGGAGTCCATCGGCCAATTCGTACGTCTCCGGGTGCGAGGTGGTCCGAGAAAAGAGACGGCACTGTTGTATGAAAAGCAAATTCCCGTGAGGCTCATCCAGCGTCAGGCGCTCGACTATTCCACGCTGATCGTCGCGGTCGAAGAACTGTCCCGCACTGAGCTCGCGGAGGCCTTGCGAAAGACTAGGTTGAAAGGACAGCCGCCTGCCCAGAAAAACAACGTGACGATTACGCCCGAGATCCGCAAACAGCTTGCGGAAATGAACTACTTCTCACAGTTTGCCGCTTTACGCGAGCTTCATGCACTGGAACGTGACCAAGGACAGTCCGCGGCAACACTCGGGGGATTGGTTTGTGCCTATGCCAACCTCGGCCAGATGTGCAGCTTCCACTGGAACGCCTCATCTAAGGCGTTACAAGCCAGATCCCTGTTATATGCCCAGCGTTTGGTGGAACTCGACTCTGCTAGTCCCGCGTCCTTACGTCATCGAGCGTATGCAAAAGCGTTTGCCGGTTTACATGCCGCCGCGATCGAAGACTTGCAGGCCGCACGCGACGCGGACAAGAAGTTCAACGCAAATCCTGCAACGATGGCGCAAACTACCTGGGAGCCATTGATAAGCGCTTTATGCAATTTCGACTACGGCGCCGCGGAAAAGCTAGCGACAGGTGACCAGGATGAATTGGCGACCATGGTGACATTCATGATCGTGCAACACTCTGCCTGCGTTCCGCTGGTCATGTCTGCCGGAGACCGAGCCTTAAACGTCATACCCGAATGCTATTGGATTTTCGACCTTTTGGACTTTCTTGGGGGCGTGAGCTTGAAGCACGTCACGACCGTGCATGGTCCTAAGGTTTTGCAAGAAACCGTATCCCAGCGGTTGCGATTGATACCGCGGTTGCCTAAGGGCATTGAAAAAGAGCTCAATGACGCAGCACCAGACAATCCCGATCAAGATATTGATCCCGCTTGGTCCGCTGGGGTCCGTCGTCCGGCGCTTGTTCGCGCCCTGGTCAAAGCAGGCATGACAGCCGAAGACAAGGGTGAACCGTCCTGGGAATTCCTGGGGCGCATGCTGGAGGACGTTTCTCTTGTGCACGTTTATCGTCGACTATCGTTCTTTCATGCCAACCTTGCATTACCTCTAGAGAATTACCAAGCTCAACTTCCATTGGCATATAAGGTGGTCACGGACCATCCCTATGCGCCCGTCTTGAAGTATGCCGTCGTGGACCCCCAATACTACGCCGCAGAAATTCAAGAGCGGTTCTCCAACCTAAGGATCGTCGACGCAGATATTTCAAGCCGCCCGCTGGCAGCTCTTTCCTGGTACGGGCTACCAGATACTGAGACCGTTGGGCACCTGCTTTGGAAGGTTATTCAACGACATGCCGATGACGTTTCTCGTGATCTTGAGTTGCTCGCAGAAGTGAATGATACGCCGGGTGTGGTGTTCTATCACCGGCTGCGCGCGGTGAGTCCCAAATCTCCGATTGGCGCAGCTTTTTTTATTAGCGAGTTGGATGATTTTGACGAAAAGCGCTATCAAAGCATCGAGCAAGAATTCGGCGACCATCCGATCGTTCTGAGGAACTTGGGAGAATCGTATACGCGATTCATGAAATATGACGAAGCCGAGCGCGTCCTCAAGGAGTACGTCAAGCGATGGCCTGACATCAAGGGAAATCGCCGTTTAGCCGACGTGTATTTGAAACAGAAAAAATACGACGAATGGAAAAATGCTCTCGATGAGTCTCTCAAATTTGATGATGCTGGCCTCGAACACGCCCAGGTTCGAGTCGAGATCGCTAAATATCTCATGGAGCATGACCGCCTTGATGATGCAATCCCATACGCCGACGACGCGGCTCGTACCGGGGCGGGTTGGGCGTTGCTTGTCGCAGCGGATGTCCACGAAGCCGCTGGCGATTTGGATCGAGCAGGTGAATTGATGCGCGCAAACTCCGAGCGCTATATGACTGATCGATACAAGTGGTTCTTTTGGTGTCGCAAAACCGGCCATGGCGATGAAAAAAAGGCGCAAGATCTAGTGATGACGCAGGTCGACGATATGAAATCGAGCACTCTGCCTGCGGATCTGGACTTACTGGGCGACATATACGTAATGCTCGGACAGCAAGACTTGGCCCGCAAAGCCTGTCAATCCGCATTGGAAGCAGGCGGCTCGGACTTTGTGCTTGACGGTATTCATGCGATTATCTTGGCGGATGCCGCCAATCATGCCGACGCGAGAGACGTCTTACTTGATACGACCGTCCAACGCATTCCTCGTAACTTTCCCACCGAACTTGGCTTCGTCATGTGGCTAAAGAAAGTGTACGGTCCGGCCCCGGATGCGAAGACCGACGATGCGGCGCTAGAGAAACTTATCGATCGCGCCGACGAAGAATCTGCCGAAAGACTCATCCTCAGCTATTATGCTGCGCGTCACTATCAGCATCGCGGCCGCAGCGATCACGCACAAAGGTACGTGCAGCGTTGCCTGAAGGAACCTTATTCCGTGAGAGGCAATACCGCATTCGCCATGGCAGGGGCGCTCGCCCGAGAGTTAGAAGCGAAGGACGTTAAAGCGAAGAATATCGCCAATTAAGAAAGCGACCGGGGCTACGGTAATCCTCTGCCGTTTTCTCGGCAATGGATCGACTACAAAACGGCATTTAATGGCCGAGCCCTTTCAGCGTAAGCGAGTCGGGTCCCGCCGCAAGCCTTCTTTGTCTATCCTGTAAATCGCCCCAATAGGACAATCGACGAGAGGGCCAGCACAATCCCAATCACCTCTTGCCAGCGCAGGGTCTCGTGCAACACGACCACACCGATCCCCGCCATCAGGATTACCATCGTCGATGCGTACACAACGCCGAGCGTCGCGAATTGCATTCTCCGCATTACCACGACCCATCCAAACGCCGTGCATGCGTACATGCTAAAGCCTAGCGCGAACCAGACAGTCAACAGCGGGGAGGAGTGGTCGCTGGCCCGCTTCAGAAAATAGTCGGCCGTCGCTGAGAAGAGACATATTCCGATCGTGATCAAAACCGCGTTCATACGTTAAAAGCCATTTCCTTAACCGGCGATGTGTCTGCTGCGCTTGGCGTTTGATCGTGAATTCGCCCAACGATCGCACGATGCTTGATCACGGTCAATTCGTATAGGGAGGCGCCGGGCGAGCGACTTCTTCCCTGGAGGAGTCTGCCTCTCAGCACGCATCCTCGACAGATCGGATCTGAGGTCGCAAGCAAGGTGGATGGGTGCGGCAATTGCTGGCGCAATGCAGCAAAGTCAGAACGGGTAGATTCTGCAGCTGGAACGGGGCCGAGACCTCCTTAGGTACGGTTGTTCGATCCCGTCTGCTCGGTCACGCAAACAACGAGCGCAGCGGTTGACCATCGGCGATGCGCCAGGGCCGGCCCGTTAGATCGTGTACTTCCGTCGCAGGATCGATGCCGAAGCGCCAATAGATCGTCGCAGCCAGATCGGCCGGAGTGACCGGATCGCGCGCCGGAAAGGCGCCGGTTTTATCGCTCGCTCCAAAAACAGCGCCCCCCGTTACACCGCCTCCTGCCATGAGCACGGTATAGCAGTCGGGCCAGTGATCGCGGCCGCCATTTTTGTTGATCGTGGGCGTTCGACCAAACTCGCCCATCGCCACGACCAATGTCGTATCGAGTAAACCGCGTTCCTCGAGATCCTCAAGCAGCGCCGCCAGCGATCGATCCGCCGCAGGCAACAGGAAATCCTTGTGTTGCGCGAAGTTTTGATGGTGCGCGTCCCAGTTCTGTCCCTGCTGTCGAAAATCAAACACATTGACAAACGGCACACCGGCTTCGACCAATCGTCGTGCCAACAATAGATTCTGGCCGCGCATGTGGCGTGCGAATCCCATTTCCGCGCCGTTTCCGCCACCGCCGCCAGACCCTACGGCGACAGCAGCGATGTCATAGCCGTACCGGTCGCGCATTTGCGTCGATTCACTTGAAAGGTCAAGCGCTGCGCGTAGAGACTCGCTGCCCAGCAGCTGATAGGCCTTCTCGCTAGCGAGCTGCCAGTGCCTCAGCGGCGAAGTTATGGCAGCGGTTCGTAGGGGTGTTTGCAGTGAGGCCAGCAACTCGCGTCGATCGGAAAGGCGTTGCTCCGACTCGCCTGCGGGAATCGCCAGCGCACCGGCGCTATAAACGCGGCGTTCAGGATCGACGGTCACTTGCAGCGGGTCGTACGCGGCGCCGAGAAATCCGCCTCCTTGGCACGGAACGTCCACCACGTTGTGGAAGACATAAGGAAGCGCGGCGTGCGGAACGTCGAGACGCAGGTGACGCCGCAAATAGCTCAGTGATGCACCGTAACAAGGAAACACTTGTTTGATCGGCGCGAATTCCTCTCGATCTCCGGTCGGCGCTTGGCGGCCGGTCAGGGCCTCGGTCGATGCCGAATCATGCAGCCGATTCTGATGGTGCATGCTGCGAACAAGCGCCACTTTGTGCATCAACCGCGCCATCTTCGGCAAATGCTCAGACACGAAAAGGCCAGGCACCGAAGTCGAAACCGGCTTGAATTCGCCGCGCACCTCGGCCGGTGCATCCGGCTTCAGGTCATACGTGTCTAAATGGCTCGGACCGCCATAATAGAACACAACGATGCAAGCCTTGAGCGGCGGAAGCCCTGCGGGCTCGATCGACCGCGCCTGGGCGCGGGATTCCAGCAACCCCGCCAAGCCTAACCCGAAGCCACCAACGCCCATTCTTAGCAATGAGCGGCGCGACAGCTCTTCGATCGGCCAGGAGTTTCTTCGCACGTAGGACGTCATGTTTCGATCACTTATCCACCTTGATAGCCGACAGCAGCGTGAAATCCGCCGCGAGCCGCGCAGCAGGCAAATCGTTTGCACAATTGTAGCAAGCAGGCCACGCCGACTCTATGCGGCAGAGCACAGACACGGACGATCGGGACCGCGTCCGACCCCAATCGACGTGGCACCAATAAGATAAATCTCTGCCGAGATGCCCCCCGCACGGTGGCTCCCGTTCCTCGTCCCGGTGCCGGATCAGGTGCGGCCCGTCTCGAAGGCGTCGCGCGCTGCCGCAGGTTGCGATAGCGAGAGCTATGAACTTGCAATCAGCGATTCGCGCGGCCAAGATCAGGGACGCTGGCGCAGTCGCGATCTGACGGCAATTCTCTTAGGTGGGGTGCCTCATGGCGGGTGCAGCGACGATGAAGCAGGAGCAGCTAGACGCCCTGTTGATTGTGCAAGCGCAGGTTCTGGAGACGCTCTCTGGCGAAGCCACTCTCAAGGAGATGCTCGAAGCGTTCGCCAAGACCATCGAACGGCAGTCGGGCGACATGCTATGTTCGATCCTGCTCTTGGAGGGCAACACGCTCCGTCATGGTGCGGCCCCCAGCCTTCCAGATGAGTACAGCCGCGCCATCGATGGCGCGATGATCGGTCCGGCGGCCGGCTCCTGCGGCACGGCCGCCTTTACCAAGAAGACGGTTATCGTAGCAGACATCGCTCAGGATCATCTTTGGGTCGACTACCGAGATTTGGCCCTCAGCCACGGGCTTCAGGCGTGCTGGTCGACCCCGATCATAGGCGATAGCGGCGACGTGCTCGGAACGTTCGCCATGTACTATCGAACTCCGCGGCAGCCGAACGAGCGTGAGCAACGGCTCATGACGATTTGGACCAACGTCGCTGCGCTAGCCATCAGACGAAAGCAGGTCGAGGACGCGCTCAGGGCTGAGCAGCGTTATTTACTGCACCTCTTCAGAGCGCAGGAGTACGAACGCAAGATCACGGCTTACGAAATCCACGACGGCATAGCGCAATATGCGGCTGCGGCCATCATGCACTTGGACAGTCATCGACACACACTCGTTCAACGGGCGCCCAAGGCGGATCTTGACATGGTCGAGCATCTATTGCGCAAAACACTTGAAGAGAGTCGTCGCCTCATCGATGGTCTCAGACCGCCGGCTCTGGACGAGTTGGGTGTGGTTGCGGCGATCGAGCATCTGGTCCAGGCTCCATCGGCGAACGGTCCGCTCTGCACGTTTGAACACGGTGCTGATTTTGAACGTCTAACGCCTGCATTGGAGGTGGCAATTTTTCGAATCGTTCAGGAAGCCGTCACGAACGCCACGAAACATAGTGGTAGCGCGAATGTAGAGATCGTTTTGCGCCGAGAAGCGGATCATGTTCACCTGCATGTGCGAGATTGGGGCACGGGCTTCAAGGCAACGTCGATCTCGGAAAGCGGGCTCGGCCTGCTAGGTATCCGCGAGCGCGTGCGGCTGTTGGGCGGCACCGTTGCCATCGACAGCGAACCCGGCAAGGGGACGACCGTTTCTGTAGATTTGCCAATCGTTCCCCTTCCGAGCGATGGGATCTGAACTGCGACGCCATCCGTGCCGCAAAGCCCGTTCAAGGCAATGCCGCCCGAGGTCCTGCTGGTCCGGATATCGATCGAGTTTTCGGCACTTCCACGCGGCTATAATGACGGACATGAACCGATTGCACTCGACACTACTTGCTCTGCCGCTCTTGCTCGTCGTTGGACCATTGCCTGGAATGGCCGAAGGGGGTAGCCCATCATGGAAGGCCGGCATCGCCAAGGCCATTATCACGCCGGACAAGCCTGTCTGGCTCGCGGGGTATGGAAGCAAACGTCCGCCCGATGGAAAATTGCACGACTTGTGGATGAAGGCCCTGGCGCTGGAGGATGATGCAGGTCGAAGAGTCGTGCTGGTGACCAGCGATTTCCAGGGAGTCCCCAAAAGCATGAGCGATCCGGTGTTCGCTCGATTGCGAGACAAATTCGGACTCGAGCGACACCAGGTACTACTTACCTTCTCGCACAATCACTGCGGCCCACGACTAGGTGATGATCTGGTCGACTACTATCCGGTTGAGGCGGAGCAAGTGGAACTCGTCAACCAGTACACCGCGCAAATGATTGACCGCATGGTGGCAATGGTCGGCGAAGCGCTGGGCAAGCTCGCACCAGCCCGTCTGCAGACTGGACAGGGCAGGGCAACCTTTGCCGTCAACCGGCGGAACAACCCCGAGGCCGAGGTGCCGGCATTGATGGCAGCGGGAAAACCCCTTGCCGGCCCGGTTGATCATTCCGTTCCCGTGATGACCGTCACGCGGCCTGACGGCCGGATCGACGCCATTCTCTTTGGCTACGCTTGTCATCCGACCACGCTCAATTTTTTCACCTGGTGCGGCGACTATCCAGGCTTTGCACAGCTGGAATTGGAAGCGTGCCACGCGGGCGCCACTGCATTGTTTGTCAACACCTGTGGCGGCGATCAGAATCCTTTACCGCGCCGCAGCGTTGAGCTGTGCCAGCGCTACGGGCACATGCTCGCCGCGGGCGTCGAAGATGTCCTGCGGCAGCCGCTCGCGCCCGTATCGCCGGGATTGCGCACCGCGTTCGCGTACGTCGAGCTTCCCTATGCGAAGGTCGCGTCGCGCGACGAGCTATTCGAGGCTCGTCAAGGCGATAACGCCATACGCGCACGTTGGGCCGCGCGGATGCTCGACAAGCTCGAGCGCGGGGAAACGTTTCCGGCATCGTATCCGTATCCTTTGCACGCCTGGCAATTGGGCAAAGAGATGCTCGTCGTCGGCATGGGTGCGGAAACGGTCGTGGACTATGCTTTGCGGTTCAAGAAGGAATTTGGTCCCGGTACATGGGTTTGCGGATATGCCGACGATATGATCGCGTACATTCCTTCGCGGCGCGTTTGGGAGGAAGGTGGTTACGAAGGCGGGTCGAACCTTTACGAATACGGTCGTCCGGCCTTGCGCTGGTCGGGCTACATCGAAGATCGCATCGCTGAGACAGTGCGCACGCTGGTGCAGCAAGTACGCGAATGAAGTCGTCCGTTCACGCCTCCTTGGCGACTGCCGCACTGCGCTCGGCAATCAGGCGATTGATCGCTTCATTGGCCGGCCGGATTTCGAAAGGCCCCATTTTCACGCCTGGATGTTTCGACATCAACGAGATCGCATGGTTCAGGTCGCGGGCTTCTAGCAGCAGAATGCCGCCGAGCGTTTCCTTGGTTTCCGCGTACGGACCATCGGTAGCTTCGATCTTGCCATACTTCATTTGCAGCGTGACCGCGTTACGGGCGGAATCGAGCGCTTCTCCTCCCAGAAAATGACCTCCTCGCCGCAGTTCATCGTCGTAGGTAAAGCATTCTTCCATCATCCTCTGCGCGTCTTGCTGGGGAATCTCTGCGAACTTCGACTCATCAATAAATCCTAAGCAGACGTATTTCACGGCGACTCCTCGTTAAATGATTGTCGTTCTTGCTCGGCCTTACCGCTGCCAAGTTTTCATCCTGTAGTCGAATGGGCCAAGCTGTAATCGACATTGCGCGCGGAATTTGGAGTTTTTGTGAGGACAAATGGGTCCGATCCATTATTTGAGCCTGGATTTGAGGCGGGCTTCCTGCTCTTGCAGTTCGGGAGTGAGCGCCTCGCCGAAGTCCTCCGCCTCAAAATACGGACGAATTTCAATGTCGGAGTTTTCCTTCATCGGGTTCGGGCATTTCTTCACCCAGTCGATCGCTTCCTGTAGCGAAGAGACCTTCCACACCCAGTACCCGGCGATCAACTCCTTTGTCTCAGCGAATGGCCCATCGATGACGGTGCGATTTGAGCCGGAGAACCGAACACGGACGCCGCGAGAACTTGGCGTCAGTCCCGCACCGTCGAGCATGATTCCCGCGTTGATCAACTCCTCGTTGAATTTGCCCATAGCCGAGAGCAATTCGGTAGTCGGCATCTCGCCCGCTTCTGACCCTTGGGACGCTTTGACCATTACCATGACTTTCATGACGTAACTCCTGGAATTAGTGTTGGAATGTGATCGACGTCGGCTATTTTCCGACTTTCACACAGTAGTCGAACGAGAATTTCGCCTATCGACAGCCGTCGCCAAGATTTCGCCAGAAACCTGTCGGTCACCAACGCGCACGGGAAATTCCGGTCAAGAATTAGAGTTCGGACAGTCGCCGAGTCAAAAACCGCCGCTCGAGGTCCTGACGCGTTAACGACAGTGCTCGCTCATACGAGCTCTTCGCGTCGGAGATTCTTCCGGATCGCCGGCACAACTCTGCTCGTGCCGCGTGGGAAAGGCGATAATCCACCAGGTCCCCGCGTTCCAAAATCGCATCGATCAGGACCAGGCCCGCTTCCGGACCGTCCCGCATCGCTATTGCGACAGCCCGATTGAGTTCGACGACCGGCGAGGGATCGATGCGCAGCAGCACGGAGTACAGCACGACAATCTGATTCCAGTCCGTATGTGCGGCAGCGGCGGCCTCGGCATGGACTGCTGAAATGGCAGCTTGCAGGGTATAAGCACCGAATCTCCGCGATCGGAGTGCTTGTTCCACCAGAGAGATGCCCTCGGAGATCATCTGACGGTTCCAATGGGAGCGGTCCTGGTCTTCGAGCAGAATAATTTCGCCCTCTAGCGAAACACGCGCTTCCCTGCGCGATTCGTGGAGCAGCATCATGGCTAACAGCCCTTTGACCTCTGGATCGGGAAGCAAATCGAGAACCAGCCGGCCCAGTCGAATCGCCTCGGCTGTCAAATCAACGCGTGTCAGCGACTCGCCCTGCGACGCCGCGTACCCTTCGTTGAACACCAGGTAGATGGCGGAAAGTACGGCGTCGAGCCGCTCGGGCAGGTCGCCTAGCGACGGTACGACGTAGGGGACGTCCGCCTCTCGAATCTTTGCCTTGCCGCGTACGATGCGCTGGGCCATTGTTGCTTTGGAAGTCAAGAATGCATGGGCGATCTCCTCGGTCGTCAGCCCGCAGACCTCGCGCAGCGTCAGGGGCACCTGCAACTGTGGATCAATCTCGGGATGACAACAGGTGAAGATCAGACGCAGCCGATCGTCTTCGATCTCCGTGGCTGCTCGGGCCGCATTCTCGCCCGCCAGATAGTCCAACCGCGAAGCAATCTCAGGCTGAAGTTCCTTCAACCGTCCTTGCCGACGAAGTGAATCGATCGCCTTGAATTTTCCGGTAGAGACCAACCAAGCCCGCGGATTTGCCGGCATCCCTTCGTGTGGCCAGGTCTCGACCGCGGTTGCAAATGCTTCGTGCATGGCGTCATCCGCCAGATCGAAATCATTCAGCAATCGGACCAGCGAAGCAAAGACCCGACGAGACTCAGAGCGGTAAAGATCGTCGATCCGGTCGCGGATCGCTGCCGTGGCATCGTATTGCATGTCGATCGTTGCGCGCCCAGTGGCCAGCGTTGTCGAGCCCCACGGTTCCGAGAAGAATTCAACGCAGTCATTCTACTCGGAACTTGGAGTCCGTCGTGGGAGCAAACACCCCTAAAGAAGTCTAGAGCCAGTTGCCAGTTGAGTTTGCATCCAACGACGCAGTATGGTAGCGATGGAAGAGCACGCAGAGGTTTCTCGGCAAAAGCATACTCGTTTCCGCCCCTTGCGTAGTTACTGGCTGACGGTGTGTGTCGCCCTCACGATGTTTCGGAAAAACGTCTGGCGGCTGGCTGGTCGCTCGCCGGCTGAGGGTCACATTCTTGAACAAAACAGGCAGTGAGCCATGGCATCCATCGCGAGCCGCATCGACGACGTGCCAGTAAAGCGAGCATCAATGCGTTCCGAAGCTCTTGTGCAGGGGCCTGCTCGCACCTGTGGCAACTGAAATCCGGTTGCCGCTGATACGGCGTTCTGACGGCAAGTCTGACCACCGCACCGGCCAGAATACCGCCTGCCAAGGCGATTGTTGCATGTCGGTGTAGGTCATTACTACAATTGACTGCATGCATAATTATCCTGCCGAGAAGCTTGCCTTGGCACTGCAAAGTTGCTTGCTGTTGACGTTGTTAATGGGTGGCGCCGTCGCGGCCGATGAAGTCCGCTTCAATCGTGACGTGCGACCGATCCTGTCGAACCGATGCTTTCGGTGCCACGGCCCCGACGAAGGCAATCGCCAGGCGGACCTGCGGCTCGATGTTCGCGAACATGCGCTTTTCGATCGTGGAGACGGGGCAGCCATTGTGCCAGGCAAGCCACAGGAAAGCTTGCTGATTCAGCGTGTGACTACCCACGATGATGGCCTGCGCATGCCTCCGCCCGATCATGCGCCGCCGCTTGCGAAATCTGAAATTGAGACCCTCCAGCGCTGGATCGATCAAGGCGCGCAATATGACGGACATTGGTCGTTCCTGCCGATTGCCAATCCGCAGCCGCCGGCGCTTGCAGCCGGGGAAACGGCGCGTAACCCGATCGATCACTTTGTTTTCGCACGATTGCGAGAGCACGGGCTTAAGCCGTCGGTGGAAGCTGACAAACGGACTTTGCTGCGACGCGTGTTTTTAGACCTGACGGGCCTGCTGCCGACGCCCGAGGAGGCTGTCCAGTTCGAGCACGACTCCCGAAGTGACGCTTATGAAGCCGTCGTCGAGCAGCTGCTCAACAGTCCGCATTACGGCGAGCGGTGGGGACGCCATTGGCTGGACCAGGCCCGCTACGCTGATTCGAACGGATACACGATCGATGCCGAGCGCGTCATGTGGCCTTATCGCGATTGGGTCATTCGTGCCTTGAATGCCGACATGCCGTTCGACCAGTTTACGATCGAGCAGCTTGCGGGAGACCTGCTACCGAATGCGACCAGGGACCAACGCATTGCCTCGGGCTTTCACCGCAACACCCTCATCAACCAGGAAGGGGGTGTAGACCCTGAACAGTTTCGTGTGGAAACGGTCATCGATCGGGTTGCCACGACGGGCGCGGTGTGGCTGGGTTTAACCGTCGGTTGCGCGCAGTGTCATTCGCACAAATATGACCCGATCAGCCACCAGGAATTCTATCGGCTGTTCGCCTTCTTTAATAACTGCGCCGACATGAACAATGTGGGCCCGACGGCGGAGGTACACGAAGGCGAGTTGTTCCTACCGGAGGACTTTGCCTCGGAACGCGCGGAACTGAATGACGCGATTTCGAGCGTCGAGCGATTGAGCGCCGAGTCCCGTACGCGACGGACGGCGTGGGAGAAAAGTTTGGCAAATCGGGTGGGCGACGACGAAACCTCTAAGGCGGCGCAGTGGAATGTTCTTTCCATAAGTGCGGCCAAGGCCGAGGCGGCCAAGCTGACGACCCTGGACGACCAATCCGTGCTGGCGACGGCGGGCATTCCGCGCGAGATCTATGTCATCGACACGGCGCCGCTTGCCAAGGGTGCAAAGATCGGCTCGTTCCGATTGCGCTTCATCCCTCACGAGTCGCTGCCGAAGTCGGGCCCGGGACTGGCAACCAACGGCAACCTGGTATTGACCGCCGTCGAGGCGTATCTCGGTGATGAGCGCCTACCGCTCGTCTCGGCCAGCGCCGACCACTCGCAGAAGGACTACTCCGTCGCATCGCTCATCGACGACGAGCCCGGAACAGGGTGGGCCATTAATGTCCAGCCAGGTTCGACCGTGCAGATGAACGCCGAGCATACGGTTGTGCTTACCCTAGGGCGCGCGATCGATGGGGGGGAACAGCCGCTACGGTTCGTGCTCAAGCACGAGTTGAACAATGATTACAACGTGGGGCGGGTACAGTTCTCTGTCTCCGAGGACATCGCCGACCCGGTCTCCGATCCTACGTTTCTGGCCGCGCTTGCAATCGAAGAAGCGGACCGAAGCGCGGAGCAAAGGAAACTCATTAATCTCAAGTTCGATGCGGTGGATCAACCACTGAAGGACGCTCGTAAGCGGCTCGACGAATTGCGCGTTCGCTTGCGATTGGGGCCGACGGTCAAGACGCTGGTGATGCAAGATGTGCCGGCTCCGCGGAACACATTTTTGCTGAAGCGGGGCGACTTCCTACAGCCGGATAAGGAACTTGGCCCGCTATCGGCGAATGTTCCGCAGGCCTTTCCAGAATTAGGGCCGCGCGGCGACGATCGGCCATTCGATCGCTTGGATTTGGCACGCTGGTTGGTGGCACGAAACCATCCGTTGACGGCGCGCGTCACCGTCAATCGACTCTGGATGCACTACTTTGGTCGCGGTCTGGTCGAAACGGAAAACGATTTTGGATCCCAGGGCTCCGCGCCCACCCATGCCGAACTGCTTGATTGGCTGGCGTCGAACCTGATGGATCACGGTTGGTCGCTCAAGACGTTCCATCGCCTCGTTGTAACCTCAGCGACGTATCGTCAGGCCTCGCTCGCCCGCCCGGACGCGGCCGTGGTGGATCCGCTGAATCTACTCTTGGCTCGACAAAACCGTTTGCGACTCGACGCCGAAATCGTGCGCGATGTGGCTCTCTGCGCCGCGGGAAAACTGGAACAAAAGGTAGGCGGACCAAGCGTCTTTCCGCCGCAGCCCGAGGGCGTATACGCCTTTACGCAGAATAAGAAGGTATGGCGCACCGGCACTGGCAAAGAGCGCTATCGACGCGGAATGTACACCATGTTTTATCGCAGTGCGCCGTACCCCGCGCTGGCCACTTTCGACTCGCCCGACTTTCAGTCGGTCTGCACACGCCGGCAGCGATCGAATACGCCCCTGCAGGCCCTAACAATGGCCAATGACGTGGCCATGTACGAATTGGCGCAAGAGCTGGCAGCTCGAGCGCTCGCGCAACACCAGAGCGACGATCAGGCGGCCGAGGTCAAGCGGATCGATACGATTTTCCAGCGCGCTCTGAGCCGTCACCCGTCATCGGTCGAACTGCGATTGATTCAGAACTCGTTCTTGCAAGCTTCGCCTGCGGAGCCGCCAGAAGAGTTGGATGCCTGGTCCGCCGTTTCCCGTGCGGTTATGAACACCGACGAATTTATCACTCGCGAATGAAGGTGGATTGGGTTTTGCAACCATGACCAACGAAATCCTGCAACAGGTGACACGGCGGCACTTCTTCAGTGATTGCCGGGTGGGTTTGGGCGCGCTGGCATTGGGCCAGTTTTTGGGCGACGGCCAGCGCCTGTCGGCGTCTGTGCCCGATGTACAAGGCGCGGTGACCAAAGCTCCGCATTTCCCACCGCGCGCCAAAAGCGTGATTTACTTGTTCATGGCCGGCGCGCCGAGCCAGTTCGAGCTGTTCGATTACAAGCCCGAGTTGCAGCGACGCGATGGAGAAACCGCGCCCGACTCGCTCTTTCCTAAGGACAAGAGCTTCGCATTCATCGGCAAAGGGGCTACGCTACTGGGCACGCGCCGTAAATTCGCCAAGCGAGGCGAGTGCGGCATGGAGATTAGCGAGTTATTACCGCACACCGCCGCGATGGCCGACGAACTCTGCTGGATCAAGGGAATGAAGACCGACGTCTTCAATCACGGCCCGGCGAAATTGTTCATGAATACTGGCTTTCAGGTTCCCGGCCGGCCAAGCTTCGGCTCGTGGGTGGTATACGGCATCGGCAGCGAGGCGGAAGACTTGCCCGGATTTGTCGTGTTGCAGTCCGGTCCCCGCGGGCCGCGCGCTGGCAATGCGCTGTGGTCCAGCGGTTTCTTGCCCACCAATCTGCAGGGCGTTCCTTTCCGCGGAACCGGCGATGCCATCCTGAATCTGCACACTCCGGCCGGGTTGAACAAGTCGCGGCAGCGCGAATTCGTCGATCTGACGGCGCAGCTCAATCAAGAGCGGCTGCGTATCACCGGAGACCCCGAGATTGCCACGCGCATTAGCGCCTACGAGATGGCGTTTCGCATGCAGACTAGCGCCCCTGAGCTGATGGACCTAGCCCAGGAGCCGGCGCACGTGCTGACGTCTTATGGCGCCGAGCCCGGCAAGAACTCGTTTGCGAACAATTGCCTGCTGGCCCGGCGGCTCGTCGAACGCGGGGTGCGCTTTGTGCAACTTTATCATACCGATTGGGACGACCACGGAGGCCCGAACGAGAATCTTGGCGAACCACTGGAACGCCGCTGTCGACAGGTCGACCAATCTTGCGCCGCTCTGGTACAGGACTTGAAGTCGCGCGGCATGCTCGAAGACACGATCGTCATCTGGGGAGGCGAATTCGGTCGTACGCCGATGGGAGAGATTCGCGAAGGGATTCCCGGGCGCGACCACCACGTCGAAGCATTTACAATGTGGCTCGCCGGCGGCGGCTTCAAACCTGGACACATTCAAGGGGCCACCGACGACCTGGGCTATTACACCGTCGATGGGCAAGTCCACGTGCACGACTTACACGCCACGCTGCTCAATCAACTGGGCTTCGACCATGAGCGGCTGACGTTCCGCTTCCAGGGCCGCGACCACCGACTCACCGACGTGTTTGGAACTGTGCGGCGGGAGCTCTTGGCTTGAAATCGGATGGTCCGCGCTAATACCAGTAGCCGGATAGCAAACGCCGAAAAAGCCAGGGGCATGTCGTCCCTTCCGGTCCTCGGCCCCTCTCGTCACCGCACATTGATGACCCGGTCTGTTAGGCCCTTCTCACCCAACACAATGTCGAGCGCGCTCGTGGCCGATCTTCTCCAGGATCTCCAGCTCGCAGGCGCATCAGGGTCGGGTCGTCGGGCAGTAGCTTGGCCGTGTTTGCTTGGCTGCACATGGCGGCGGTCTCCTCGCGGCGAGTGATGAAGTTGGCCTCGGCGGCCTGAGGTAGTGTCAGTTCGGGGTTGCTTCCCTTGAGACGCCGTCACCGAACAATAAAACCAATCCCCTGACAAACGTTCGTTTTGCAAGGCGAATCTCGCGGACCGACGGATGAGCCTGTCCGTCTCATCGATGAGTAAAGTTCTCGGCACGTGATATCAGTCTCGTCAATGGGTCGTATTTCGGGAATGTCACGCACACATGAGTAAATGACACGAAACCGCCGTTTCCGCCTCGACGGTTGGACTGACGGGCATGGTCGAAGCGAATAGCACCGATGGATGACGGCACCGCCGGCTAGGCATTCTCAACTCTAACTCGGCGGCGAACGCAGAGAGCAAGTGCGACAAGGCCTGTAGAGCCCAGCATGAGTGTCGACGGCTCGGGCACGCCCGTGAGAGTGGCGTAGCCGTCCGAATATAGGTGGCTCGTATCCCAAGTGACTCCCGGCCGAGTTGTAATGTGATCGAAGTGCTGACCGGAGCTTAGTTGCCCGTTCCAGACGAAGAGTTGGAACTTCGTGCCCACCAGGGAAGCCGGGGCGACGCCGGGCGCGAATTCGAGATCAAGCGTGCCTGCCAATTGCGGGCTTACGCCAGGCGCGAGTTTCATCGTCGAATCCCAAGACGTTCCGTCGAACAGCATTTCCAGGCTGCTCAAGGTGGAGAACGACATCCCTTGTTCGACTGTGATCGCTACGCTCGGGGTGTTGCCACTCCCCGTGAAGTCATGAATGACGAGCTGCTCGCCGGAGGCGAGTACCAGCGGCGTGATCGTGCCATCAGGCATGATCGTGTTGTGCATAGTGGCGGTACCGAACGTGGGACTGAATGACGTTCCATTCGCAGCGCGAAAATCGGCATCCGCGAGGTTGGCCCCCGTAAACGAGTTGACGCCGAAAAAGCTCGCGCCGGCAAAGAAAGCCCCGGTCAGATTTGCACCGGTCAGATCCACTTGATTGATCGTCGTGTAAGAGAGATTCGCGTTTGCCAAGGTCACATTGGTCATCGTTGCCGAGACGAATTTTGCCCCCGACAGGTTTGCGTCCGTCATATTGGCGCCGCTAAGGTTGTCACCCGGCGTAAAGGCGCCAAAGCTCGCAAGTTGCAAATTCTGTCCAGCAAAGTTCCATCCGCTCATGTCCAAGGCATCGAGTCGCATCGCGCCGAGGTTGTGATTCTGATAACTGGCCGTGGAGTAGAGCTGCTGGCTGGTGAGGCCGGTCACGCTGGAAAAGTCGGCGCCGTTGACGTTTTGCGAAGCGAAGCTCCAGCCGGTCACGTCGAGTCCTGACAAGCCGACCCCGGCAAGATTCCCGTTTTGATAATTGGCCGTGGAGTACAGTTGCTGGCTCGTCAGTTTCGAGTAGCCGAAGTTCGCGGCTGAGATACTTGCGCCCGTGAAGTTCGCGCCGACAACGGGACAGTAGAAGAATTGGTCGTTGGAAAGATTGGCACCGCTGAAATTCGTCCCCAAGGCCGACCGGGCATCGGTGCCAGCGCCAGCATCAGACAGATTGGCATTGGTGAAATCGGCGCCGTCGATGGTCGAAATGTAGACCGATGCGTTGGAAAGATTCTGGCCGGCGAAATTCCAACCGGTGAGATTCAGATTTTGCAAGGCGACGTGCGAGAGATCGTGATTCTGATAGCTGGCCGTCGAATCGATTTGCTGCTCTGTGAGTCCTACGTTGCCCGAAAAGTATACGTTGTTGATGGTTGCACCGTTGAAAATGGTGCCCGTGACGGTGGCGTTGGTCAAATCGACGTTGGACATGTGCTGCCCGGCGAAGTTCCAGCTGGCTAGATTGTCGCCTGCGAGGCCGACGCTCAGCGACTTGTTCTGATAATCGGCTGTTGAGTAGAGTTGGTTGCTGGTCAAATTCGTTTGATTGAAGACGGTATTGGCGATGCTTGCGCCGCTGAAAATGGCGCCTGTTAAATTGGCGCCGTCGAATCGGGTCAGAAAGAGATTGGCGTTGCTGAAATCGGCGCTCGTGGCGTTCACATTCTTAAAGTTGTCTGAGGATATGATCGTGCCGCGCAGCACTGCATTTGTCAGGTTCTGGCCACTGAAGAAGAAGTTCGTCAGATCGTTATTGCTAAGAATGACACCAGTTAGGTCTTTGTTCTTGTAGCTCGCCGTGGAATAGAACTGTGACTGAAGCAGCCCTGCTGCGCCTGCGAAGTTTGCGTACGTGATCGTAGCCCCACTGAGATTCGCGCCTTGCAGGTTAGCGAGACGGAAGTCGGCGTTGTCGAGCCAACTCCCGTTGAAGTTGTCGCCCGTCAGGTCAACACCGCCGGCTCCCTTATTGCTAAAGTCTCCATAGCGTAGATTGTGTCCGGAAGTGTTCCATCCCGACAGGTCGATGCCCGGGAAAAGTGTAATCCCTTGCGTGCCGGGGATTGGCTGGCCTGTGCTGATATCGTCAATATCGGCCCATACAGGCGATATTCCGTCAAATCGGGCACCCAACGCAAGAGCCAACGCGACGACGAGCATGATGCGCAATCTCATAAACGATCCTCCTTGAACGAGCCGATTTCCGCAGCACGTGGCTCGGGTCTTCGAGCGTGCTTGCGACATGTCGCTCCGTCGGTTTGACGTTCGTGCCGTCCGGATGCTGGAAGAACAGAGGAGTGCCACCGACCAAAGGCAAAAGCCAAACTTGAAGTTTGGTGGCAGTGACTTAGTTCGACTTTTGCAGTTTTACGCCGCCATTGTGACGGTGTATTCCAGTAGTTGTCGTATTTTTCGCGAGCCCGGGCCGGCCAGGCGTAGTTCAAAAACCTTTTGTCGCAGACTGCGGCGGCGCAGGGTGGCGAGCATATC
>DASXEJ010000009.1 GCA_036490175.1 Pirellulales bacterium
CGGGCGACCCTGGAAAAGGCGTTGCAAATGGTGGCCGACGAGCTGGGAGCCGAAATAGTAATCATGGGGGCTGACCTGCAGGCCGAGGGAATTACGAAAAATCAATCTTTCGGACTCGAAGAACGCGACCAATCCGCCCGAGAAATTTTGCAAAAGATCATGATTCGGGCGAACTCTGACGGTAAGCTGGTATATGTGATTAAGCCCCCTGCAGGGGGCAACGGAGAGGCTCTCTACGTTACGACGCGCGCCGCCGCTAAGGGACGAGGCGACACGCTGCCCGCCGAGTTCGCGGAAAAGTGAATCCGGTTCGATGCGGGTGGCATCGTCAGAGGCGTCTTAGCGGATCGCTGCCCAGCCAGTTTCGGGAACGCGACCATGGAATTGTTCGCGATCACCTGCACGACGTGCCAGGCCCGGCTGAAGGTGCGCGATCCGGCAGCCATTGGCAAGATTCTGGCCTGCCCTAAATGTCAGAGCATGGTGCAGGTCGTCGCGCCCGCTGGTTGGCGACCGAGTGCGCCGGCGCCCGCGCCGGCACCGATGCCCGAATCGGCCCCGCACGCCAGTGGCGTCGACGCCAATTCCGGCAGCGTGACGCTGAATATGATTTCGCCCGATTATGCGCGCGCCGCGAAACAGGCGCAATCTACTGCGTCGCAGAAAACGCCCGCAGCTGCCAAGGCTTCCATCGCAGCTCCCACCGCGGCGACAGACGCAGTGCCAACGACAGCGCTAACATCGGCACAGGCGGCTGCATCGGCCGCACCGCTGGTTGCCTCGAATCCTGTGACGGCGCCGGTTGACCCCTACTCGGAAATCAATCCGAACGATATTCCTCCGGTGCCCATGGACGAGCCCGGCGAAAGCCTGGCTACTCGGCTATTGGAAGGAGCCGTGCGTCATCGACTGGTGCTGCTCTGTTCTCCGGTGGCGGCGCTAGTGATCGCTCTCTTGGCATGGATCTTGTTTCGTCCGGGCGACGTGGCGAATGCACCGCCTTCGCTCGCTGATTCGCAATCAGTTGCTGTCGATGCCCCGGCCGATAACACGGATCAACCTGTAGAGGCCGTGCCCAACACGGACGTAGTTCAAGTGGCCGCCGACGGTGCGGCGCCCGGCGCTACCGCCGAGCAACCAAAAGTCGCGGACACAGGGCAGGACGATCCGGCCGCCGCGACTCAGGCTGAGCAGGCACCTGCGCACGAGGACACGGCCAACGCTGACACCGGCTCGGCAGAACCCGGTGCCGAGCCAGCGGCTGAACCTGCCGGGGCAGATCAACCGGCGGCGACGGTCGCTGCGCGACCGACCACCGATCGGGCGCTAGTCCCAGCGGCGAAACAACCGGTCTCCCCCTTTGCCCCGCCGCAAACTCCGGCGGCAATCGAGAATACGGCCGCGGACGCAAATCAGGCCGAGATGGCGCCCGCGGCGCCTGCCGCTAATGCGACGGAACCGGCCGACGATGACGTGCTGGTGGCGCAAGAGTCGGCCCCGCAAATTGACGTCCCCGAGCGTTTGGACGATCCATTGACGGCCATTCAATTCAAGCGCGTGACGCTGGCCGACTTCTGTGACTTTTTGTCGCGATTGAGCACCATACCGATCACGCTGGACGTTGACGGAATGGCCGCGATCGGAGCCCGGGCCAGCGACTTGATCTCGATCACGGCCGAGGACACGACCGTCGGCCAGGTGCTGGTGGAAGTGCTGGCCAAACGTGGATTGGTTCACGTCATCCACGGCCAGCAGTTGACAGTGACTTCGCCGGAGGGACGGGCGGGCGGCGAGGCAACCATCCGATACGATGTCCACGACCTGGCGGCTGCCGGCGGTGATAACGCGGGGCATTTGGCCACGCTGGTAGCCCGCTATGCAGCGCCCGCTGCTTGGCAAGAACATGGCGGCAGCGGTCGCATAACAAGCAGCGACGACGAGCTGATCGTCGAGCAGACGTCGCTGGTGCAGCGGCGCGTGGTCGACTTTCTTAACAAGCTGCGTGTCGTGCGCGGCGTGGCGGCAAAGGACACGGCCCGCAGCGAGGAAGTGTCCCTGAAGACTCGCTATAGCCGCGCCAAGACCATTCTCGACAAGCAGGTCACCGCGAATTTTGGTTTGGAAACGCCGCTGTGCGAGGTACTGGCCTGGCTGGCGCGCAACACGGGGGCACGGATCCTCATCGACGAGGCATCGTTGGACGAAGCAGGCTTATGGTGCCGCTCGCCGGTCACCGTGATCGCCGATCACGAGGCATTTTACGAAGTGCTCACCGGACTCTTGACCCCGGCCGGCATGACTTACCGCGTCGTCGACGAGCGAACCCTGCAGGTCTTCGCCCGACGCAGTTTGCCAAATCGCCTGGAGTTCGAGGTTTATCCCGTCACCGGTTTGCTGGCCAACCGGCTTGATCCGCAGGAGATGCTGGCCCGACTGCGTGATCGCTTTGATGCGGCCTCTTGGATCGAAGGGGGTGGATTGGGTTCGGTTGAGCTCGACGAAGCCGGCAAGTGCTTGCTTGTGGTGCAAAGCCCCGAGTCGCAAATTCGCATGGAGCATTTGCTGTTGCGAGCGCAAGCGCCGAATCGCGCCGCCAAATAAATGCGCGCGTCATCAGATCGATCCCGTATCTTTTCTCGGGAGCGCACTTGAGAAAAACCAAGTGCAGCACGGCCGCCACGACGATTTTTCCGCGGTCTGGCATCTTGCGGCCGGCCCCCCTGCAGCGCAGAATATCTGCATGACCTCGACCCATACCACCTACTGGTTCTGGTTTTACTTTACCCCGACGGGTCGCGGGGCCGGAGGACGTATTTAATCCTCACGCGACGAGCTGTAGCACCAAAGCCCCGACGACCCAAGACTGGTCGTCGGGGCTTTTTTTGTTCCTATTTCGCAACCATTACGTTTCCGCTTTCAAATCGCAACTTTCCTGGCACGGCGCGTCCTGAACAAAGCCCTCGTTTTTTTGTCGCACAGGGCAGCAAATGGGTTCGTCCGCCGTCGCACCACCCCACTATTCTCCAGAGGAGTCCAACCGGTGATCGTCGTCATGAAAAAAGATGCTACGCGGGAGCAAATCGATCACATGGTCGAGCGCATTTCCAAGCTGGGGCTGAAGCCGCATGTGCTCAACGGAGTTGAGCGGACTGTCGTGGCGGCCATCGGCCCCGAGCGCGACGGGCTGAAGGAATCTCTGGAAAGTGGCGTCGGCGTGGCCGAAGTGCTGCCGATCCTGGCTCCCTACAAGATCGCCAGCCGCGAGGTAAAGTCCGAGCCGACCGTGATCCGCACCGGCAGCCTGACGCTAGGCGGCAATACGATCGGCGTCATCGCCGGCCCCTGCTCGGTCGAGACCGAGGAACAGTTGCTCTCAACAGCGCGCGCCTGCCAGGCCGCCGGCGCGACGGCACTGCGCGGCGGCGCTTTCAAGCCGCGCACCAGTCCCTATAGCTTCCAAGGCTTGAAAGAAGACGGGCTGAAGTTGCTGGCCGCGGCCCGCGAAGCAACCGGCCTGGCCGTGGTCACGGAAGTAGTGGCCACGGAGGACGTCGCGCTCGTGGCCCGTTATGCCGACGTGCTGCAGATCGGCGCTCGCAACATGCAAAACTACCGCCTCTTGGAAGCGGCCGGCAAAGGGGGCAAGCCCGTGCTGCTGAAGCGCGGCCCCAGCGCCACGATGGAGGAGTTGCTGCTAGCGGCCGAATACATCCTGGACGCCGGCAACCCCGACGTGATGCTGTGCGAGCGCGGCATTCGCACCTTCGAAACGCATACGCGTTTCACGCTGCCGCTGGCCTCGGTGGCCTACCTGCACGCCAAGACACACTTGCCGGTTGTGGTCGATCCCAGCCACGGCACAGGTCATACCTACCTGGTGCCGCAAATGGCCGCAGCCAGCGTGGCCGCCGGCGCCGATGGCCTGATCCTCGAGGTTCATCCCGACCCCGAAAACGCGCTATCCGACGGCTACCAATCGCTCACCTTTAAACAGTTCGCCGACACAATGGCCCTGTGCCGCCGCGTGGCCGAAGCGCTGGGGAAGAAAATGTAGGAAACGATGCACTCGAAAGGATAAATGCTGAACGGCCGGCACCCACGGCGTGCCAAACTTGCCGTCCCGAATTCACCATTTTGCATTCTGCATTTATCATTTCTCTTGACACCGTACGACACCTGCCGTAAGATCACGGACATGGTTACGGCAGCGGTCGTACAGCGGGGCCGGAACAATTTCCCGTAGAGGCGCGTGATGGCGAAGGAAGTGCCTACGCTCGGCGAGCTCGAGATTCGCATACTGGGGCTGGTCTGGCATCAGCAGCCCTGTACCGAGCGTACGATCTGGGACCTGGCGCGCAAGGAACGGGCAGTGGGCCGCACCACGGTGCTCAAGACCATGCAGCGCTTGGAAGGTAAAGGGCTGTTGGTGCGTGTGCCTGGCGAGGTTCCGGTGCAATTCCGCGCCGCTGTCGAACCGCAGCGGCTGCTGCCGTCGCTGGTGGAACGATTCGTCGAACGCACATTGGGCGGTTCGACGGCTCCGCTAGTGGCCTACCTGGCGGATCAAGAGAAATTAAGTGCCAAAGACCTGGCCGCGCTGCGGGCGATCGCCCGCAAACTGACTGACGAAAAACAAGACTCGTAAGGGGCCACACCACGTGTCCGCCGCGACTTGGAACTTGTTGGCAGCCGATTGGTCGGCCCTACTGATCGCCGTCGTCTGGCAGTCGACGCTGCTAGCGGCTGTCGTGGCAGTCGTGGCCTGGCTACTGCGGCGCTCGACCCCGTCGATCCGCTACTGGTTGTGGCAGATCGTGGCGATCAAGATTCTCTTCGCGCCGCTATGGACGTTAGCAGTTCCCTTGGCATGGGTACCTGAAGTCTCGCCGTTTTCCGCCATGTCGTCGCGCGAACACGTGGCTTCGACGCCGCCCGCCGCGGCGCAGTCCAAGTCCGCCCTGGCGGAGTCGGCCCTATTGACGGCCCGCTCGTCGCCCGTGGCGCCATCGCCGCCGGCCGCCGAAACTGGGACGCCCTCGCTGCCGATCGCGCCCGGCGGACCAATGGCCGTCCCATCAACGTCGGCGCTGTCCTGGCGAGCCTGGTTGATGTTCGCATGGGCCGTGATTGTCGTCGCACAATTGGTCGTGCTCTTGGGGCAGCGAGCACGGCTGGTAAGGCTATTGCGCCAAGCGTCGCCGGCGAGCGCGGCGCTCGATACGTTGGTCGCTCAATGTGCGACCCGGCTGCGACTCGGACGTGTGCCGCGTGTATTGGTGACTGAGGTGGAGTGTTCGCCGTTTGTGTGTGGGCTGTCGCGAACTGTGATGGTGCTACCCCGCTCGCTCGAATCCCTTCTGCCCCAAAACGAAATCGAGCCCGTGCTGATCCACGAGCTGGCGCATGTGAAACGTTATGACTTGTTTTTCGGCTGGATTCCTCAGCTCGCGCGGATGTTCTACTTCTTCCATCCGATCGCCCACCTGGTGGCGTTTCGTACCCGGCTGGAAGCGGAATTGGCCTGCGACGGTTGGGCGATGGCCGAAAGCGGTCATGGTGCGGGCGCCTACGCGGACTTGCTGGTGCGCGTCGTGAGCCGCTTGTCGGAGCCCGCCATGCTGCGCAGCGGCTCAACGGCATCGGCCGGGCTGGATGGCCAAGAATCCTTGTCGGACACGTAAGAATGACCCTCGGGCGATACAAAAAATCCTTGTGCTGTCAGGGGCGTCTGCGGCGGAATGCTTCGATTCCCGACCGCGGGAAGACTTGCCACAAGCGCTCACAGAGAGCACAGAGAAGGCAGGAGGCGACTGGATTATGAATGCAAATTGGCATGAACGACGCATGAAATCGGCACGGGCGCAGATCCTGCCCGCTGCCCTCGGCCCGCTGCATTCGACTGCCTTCGGCCCGTGGGCTACGTCATTTGGGGCGAGCTCGACCATGCGATTGAGCGCATTTTGGAAGCACAGAATGGCCATGTTGCCGTCGACCAGAAACACAATGCAAGGCACATCGCGACGCGCGATCGGGATGCTGTCCGTGGCAGCGCTCGTCACGCTGTCCGCGCCAACGGTGTACCTTTCGCACGCACCGGCCGCCGCACCCGAGCAGCCGGCAGTGCGGCAGCCGACTGCTGCGGACCAACGGGGGCCGGACGAAGAGAAAGCTGATGGCCGGCCCGTGCGCGTCGACTTGCCGGGGGGCGGAGTGCTGGAACTGGTTGCCGTCTGCGAGCATCCCTCGCAAGGCAAGCAATGGTGGGCACCCGACGGCAGCCTTATCGAGCCCCCCTATCAGAAGTTCGAGAACGAGTGCGATACCGAGGACCTGATGCGGGAAATGGCCGTGCGGTGGGTCAAACGCCCTGACGAGGGCGTAACGGTTCGCTGGGGTCCCAAGGGAGATATCTCGGCGAACGGAATTGGCCTGCCGCTGGATGCCGAAGGACTCCGCATCAAGGACCTCGAAGCAACTGACTTTGCAATCCGCCATAACCCTAAAATGTGTGGTCTATGGATCATGGTCGCGGCCGGACCTTGGGAGAATCTATGCGCCATGGAGGCGGACGACAATGGAATGGGCTACGCCGATGCAAAACACGCCTTCGCGTTCACGCGGGCCTTCGAAGCGGCGGACAAGATCGTTCTGATTGTTAGCCATGATGTGCTTGAGGATGATGTCCGTATCGTCGCGGTCGGGCGCGATGGCAAAACAATCCACAATGGCGCGTGCCAGGGAGGCGGCATGAAGAAATTCCGCATGACCACCGCCACTTTTTCGGATCTCAAACTGGCGGACGTACTGGAATTTCGCGTGCAGTCGCGGCCGTTCGAGCGCTTCGAGATTCGCGACATTTCGTTGTGGCCCGGCGAGCCGACGAACCCCAAGGTCGTCAAGATCACCCCCGCGCGTCAACAAATGGATCGCACTGATGCCATCCTACGTCAGCAGTTGGAGTTACTGGACAAGGTGGACGGGTCGACCGACGTGAATAATCGAACGGAACGTACTTCTGTGGATCGTTGATCGCTCAGATTAACCACGTGCGACAATCGCATTGTAAAAGCGAGCATGCAGAGATCGTCCAATGAAGTCCGCCACGAACATACCGTCTGTTACTGCGTCTGGCACAGAACGGAAGTGTCGACGGGCGGGCCCCGCGCCGTACGTTTTCGGCCCCTGGGGTACGGCCCTCACCGCGCATCATTCCGTTGAGTTGAGCACATTCTGGAGGCGCAGAATGGCATCGCTACCGGCCACGCGGCGCGCCAATGCCGAGCGATCGCGCCGCGCAACGCTGGTGCTGGTGTTGATCACTGCCGGCAGTTTGGCTGCGCCGACGTTGTACCTGTCGCGAGCGCCGGCAGCCGTTCCCGACATTCTGACAACTATCTCCGATCCGCAACCGACAGCGGTGGCCGATGACGATTCTTCTGCGACTCCTGTTGGAGCCACCGCGCAAATGACCGAAGGGCAGCCGGTGCGTGTCCAACTGATTGGTGGCGGCGTATTCGAGTTGGTCGCCGTCGGTGAGCACCCGTCGAAAGACACCGAGTGGTGGGCTCCCGATGGCAGCCCGGCCGCAGTTCCCTATCAAGATTTTCGCAGCCGCGTGGGTCCCGAGATCGGAAATTTCGTCCGCGAGGTCGCCGCCCGCTGGGTAGAACAACCGCCCAAGGGCACGAACGTCTCGTGGGGCATCAAAAGAAGCGGATCGGGTGCCAGCGGCCAAGCGCTCGATGACAATGGTAAACCCATCAAGGATTTGGAAGCCCTCGCGCAGGCGTTTCCCGCCGACACCAAGACCTGCACGATTGAAATAACCGTCGCCCGCGGTGAGTGGGAGACGCTCGCCGAGACGAACGGCCAGTCAATTATGTCGATTGGAGGTCCCAAATATGGCTTCGCCTTTTCCCCGACCTCCGAGCGGGAAGGCAAATTGGTCCTTGTTGTTAGTCATAATGTTACCGGCAAAGACGTCCGGGTGATCGCCGTCGACGGCGACGGCAAGACGTTGGCTGTCGGCTCGTCGAGCAGTGCCGGTGCCAGTGGGTTTACGCAGATTTCGGCGCAATTCAACAAAGACAAGGTGCAAGGCGTGCAAAAGTTCGAGGTCCAAGCACGCGACTACGAGCGCTATGAAATCCGCGACGTATCGCTATGGCCCGGCGAAAAAACGTTGCCGCTGGTGGTCAATGTACGTCTCCGCAACCGCATGGAACTGTGGGACAAGTTGGATAAGCCGGTGAGATTTCACCCAGACTAGCGCGTGGCAAGCCGTGGCGTTTAACACGCTTTCAAGAGTCACAAAATCGGTTCCGCGCCCTTACGCGGACGTTCGTATGTCGGTGGAGGCACCTGTGGAACGTAAACCCGCTGCGTACGCAATCATGTCGACGAGATTGAATATCCGACAAGAATTTGGCCCTTGGGCAACAACCTTCGAGACGGGCCACACAGCCCGGCTCGGCACATTTTGGAAACGGAGAATGGCCATGCTTCCGTTCACTAAAAAATCGACTCCTCAGCTATCGCGGCGCGTGGCGGCGGTGCTCATCGCTGTGACCGTCTGTGCCGTGGCCGTGCCGACTGTATACCTGTCGGATGCGCCTCAGGCCAATGCCGATGAGACCTCGCCAGCGGCACCAGCACCCGTCGCCAGTGAGAGCGCAACATATGTCGATGGTGAGACCGCGGTCGAGTTCCTGCCTGCGCCGTCGCCCCAGGAAAAGCGCATCATGGTTTTGCTCGATACACCGCGCGACTGGAATCTGTCGCACCAATCGTTCGACGGACTGGTGAAAGCGGTGGGTGACGAGGCGCGCGTCACGATCTTCAACGTGGCAGAAATCGGCAACGATACCAGCGACCGGATCCTGTACGGCATCTCACTGCGGGCACTTTTACGGCTGCTCGACCTGGACCACGCGATCAGGGACGGTGTGTTGTTCATCGACCGCAATCGTGACGTTGCAGAGGCCGAAGCGGATGCGTTCACGCGCACGTATCCCGTCGCCGACCTGCTACCGCCCCGAGAGCAGAACGAGACCTTGCAGTCGCCGAAGGCTTTTTACGAGTCGCTTTTGACCCTACAAGAGACGCTAACTGCGACCATCGATACCAAATCGTGGAAGGAAAACGGCGGCTTTGCCACGATTTCGATCGTTCCTACGTCGGCTTGCCTGGTGATCACGCAGACCCCGTCGGGTCACGAGCATGTTTTAACGCTGCTGCGATCATTGCGCGCGGCCAAGCGGATCGCGATGGACCGAAAATCGCCAGCAGGCCACAGATACTAATGGTGAGGGCAAGAAGATGAATATACGACAAGAATTCGGCCCCTGGGCAACAACCTTCGAGACGGGCCCGGCGGTCCGGCTCGGTACATTTTGGAAACGGAGAATGGCCATGCTTCCACTCACCAAGAAATCGATTCCGCAACTCTCGCGGCGCGTGTCGGCAGTGTTAGTAGCGGTGGCCGTCTGTGCCGTGGCGGTGCCGACGATCTACCTGTCGCGTCCGGCACAAGCCTTGGCGGAGCAATCGGAAAACAACGCTTCGACAGGGGGCTTTGTCGTGTCGTTGGTCGAGCAAGTCGAGGCTGCGCCAACGGTAGCCTATGTGCAATCGACGTCGCCGGTGACACCGGCCGCTGCCACGGTTCCCGGGCCGGTAGCGGCCGCTGCTACGGTGCCCGCCGCCGGGACTTTCCTGATCGCGCCGACAGCCGCAACGGCCCCGACGGCGGCAGTGCCGGCTGGCACGCCAAAGACGTCAACGCCGGCTGCCGCTCCGAAGGCACTGCCGATTGGCGCGCCTGCTGCCGCAGCGGCAGTGAACGCGCCCACGCCTGCGGCCGTCTATTCTGCGCCTGCGCCCGGGACGTTCGAACTCGCGCCCAAGGGCCCTTCGTCGGTTGAATTTTTGCCGCGGTTGTCGGTGAGTGAGAAGAAGATCACGACCACGCTCGACGATCCGACTGACCTGGAGTTCGCCGACACCCCCCTGTCCGATGTCTTGGACTACATCAAAAGCAAGCATGCCATTGAGATCCAGCTCGACGAGAAGGGGCTGAACGAGGCGGGCGTCGCCACCTCGACGCCCATCACCAAGAGCATTAAGGACGCATCGTTGCGCTCGGCGCTGCGAATGATGCTAGGAGACCTCGACTTGACGTACCTGGTACGGGATGACGTGCTGTGGATCACATCGCAAGAGAAGGCCGTTGCGATGCCGATTACGCGTACGTATCCGGTGGCTGATCTGCAAGATGATGGCACGTCAGGGGGCGCTGGCGGCGGCTATGAAGCGCTAATCAAGGCCATCACCACCATCATCGATCCCGAATGTTGGGATTCGGCCGGAGGCCCGGGGAGCATTGTGGCCGTCCCCTCGGCCAAGAGCATCGTCATCTCGCAGGCCTACGCGACGCACGAAAAAGTGCTGGAATTGTTGCGTGCACTGCGTGCGGCCCGCGAACTGGACGACAAGCGTTCCAGCAATTCGTCTTCCACGAATACGTCGCCACGCGCGAAGTAGTCCAAGGCGAGATGCCTGGGCAGGCGTGCGACGTTAAAAGAATATTTCGATCGCTATGCACCCATCCCGCGAGACTCGCGCGTGCGCAGCGGCAGCCGCAGGCGGCGGCGTTCCAGCAGGCTGCGATTGGCCGGCAAAGCGATTCGCCCCGGCGTGCGGCGCGGGCGATTGGTGCGCAGACGGCGACGCGACATGGCGTACAGGCCTAGTCCCAGGGCGCCCCAGCCGAGCAGCACGACCGACCGAGGTTCAGGCACGCTGAACACCAGGAATGTAGGAGCCGTCAGCCCCGTGCCAATGAACGTGCCCAAGGGCGCTCCATCGGTGCCGAATTTCAGGACCTCGCCCGCCGCGGTGTTAAGATCCTGGCCCGAGAGATACAGATTTCCGTCCGGCCCAAAGGCCAGATAGGCCGGATTGAAAGGATTGTTGCCGGCAAACGAAAGGACGGTGCCGTCTGGTGTGCCGCTGGGGGTAAAGCGAACCACCTTCGGCGCGCCGCCGCCGATATCGAGTACGTACAAATCCCCATCCGGACCGAAGCTGAGCGATGTGGGATTGATCAATCCACCGGCCGTGGGGCTAGTGAAATCCGCAAGCGGCGCCGGCGGACTCCCTTTCGCCACCAGTATGTTGGCAGAGCCTGGATTAACGACGTACAGGTTGCCGCTCGAATCGAAGGCGACATCACCGGGCTGATCGAGCGAGGCGCTCGTGATCGCGCCCTGCGAGTTGCCCAGAGAGTCGTAGATGTGGACATTCGAGAGTGTCACATCGGCGACGTACAAAGACCCGCCCGGGCCGAAGCGCATGCCCTGGGGATTTTGCACATCATGGCCATCGTTCTGGCCGTTGAAGGTGACGAAGGGTCCGGCACCGATCTGGGCTCCGGTTGTGGGGTCGTAGCGAAAGATTTGCGCCGGGTCCGTGTTGCCCGCATAAAGATCGCCGTCCGGCCCCATGGCCAGGCCGGTTGCACCGAGCAACGAGATGTCGGTAAACGACGGCAAGGGCGCGCCGGTCACAGCGTCGAACCCGTGAATGACGTCGCCGTCGGTGACGTACAGCGCCTGTGGCGCCGCGTAGCAACTCGAAAATGGGGCCAAGATGCCGCCGCACACGATCCCCGCTTGTAGCAATCGCACGAACCAGCGGTTATGGACATGGTGTTCGATCAAAGTCGTGTCTCCCTGCTCGCGCACGACAGTTCCCTGCGTCGAACGCTCGCAACTGTTCATGAGAAACAGTGCCATGTCGCGCGCAGGCAATTGCCTGCGGCATTGAGACGGAATTACTGGCCCGCCAGCATGGCGCGACCACAGCACCGGAAAGAAGGTCAAAGGCTAGAGAGAACGTTCGCTAGCTGCACCACGGTGAGAAACATGAAGGAACGTCGCTACTATAACGTCGCGCGAAGTGAAAAACAAAGAATTTTTGTAAAAACCAGCAAGGTCGTGCAGATCAGCAAGAGGGCCCGCCACGTTTTAACCGACCGGTACAGTCCCCCATCTGCTGGCCAGCTGACCGTGCAGCAGTTAAAACTATGGGGTTGCCGGCCAGCGTCCCCCGGATTTGGGCCAGCGACGACTGTGCCGGCCGCCACGGCCCTGGCACTTTTTGATTGCCTGGGGCACCAGCGAATTGTGCCCCCCTGCCCTGCCCCGCTAGATCACGCCCGAAACCGTTTCCTGCTGGAGTTGAGCATGAGCGTTACCGAATCGGCCAAGAGTTCCACCGCCAGCGCCAGTCTGGCCGCCGCGGCCAAAACGGCTCGCGACAAGCTTGATGCCCACACGTACGAAATCGTGCAGTGGCACTTTCATCCGTCGACGGGTTGCCCCTTTTGGCTGGAATACGCCGGCAAGCAGAAGTTCGACCCATTGAAGGAAATCAAGAACTACGACGACCTGCACAAGTTCGAGCCGTTTCAGGATGAATGGCTGCGCGGTGGCCCGGTGCGCCGCTGGGTCCCCAAAGCCTATGCCGATCGGCCGATTTATGTCTTCGAGACCGGTGGTACAACGGGTGTACCCAAGAGCCGTATCGCGATCGACGACTTCCGCACGGACTACGAACTGTTCAGCCACACACTCCCTGACGAGTACTTTCCCAAGGGGGCGAATTGGCTGATGCTCGGTCCCTCGGGCCCGCGCCGGCTGCGGTTGGCCGTGGAGCACCTGGCCCAATATCGCGGAGGCATTTCGTTCTGCATCGATCTCGACCCTCGCTGGGTGATTAAGCTGATCAAGAAGGGTTGGATGGAGCATCTCGAGGCTTACAAGGAACATTGCATCGACCAGGCGATCACGATCCTTGGCGCCGGGCACGATATCCGCTGCATGTTCACGACCCCCAAACTATTGGAAGCGCTGGCCGTGGCACTCGAGAAGCGCGGATCGAGCATCCGCAAGGCCGGCATCACAGGCATTTTCTCGGGCGGGACCGAGTTCACGCCGCAGTGGACCCGCTTCGCCACCGAGGAGTTTCTGGAAGGCGTCTACATGACCCCCACCTACGGGAATACGCTGATGGGACTGGCCTGCTCGAAGCCTGTCACGGCGGCTGACAATTACAAGATCACCTACTACGCTCCGCAGCCGCGGGCCGTGGCCGAAGTGGTCGATTTCACGGACTCGAACCGGGTGGTGGAATATGGCCAAACGGGGCGCGTCAAGCTGACCACCCTGACCAAGGAATTCTTCGTCCCCGGCTTCCTGGAACGGGATGAGGGCGAGCGCGAAGCCCCCTACGAGAAGTACCCTTGGGACGGCATCAGCGGTGTGCGCCCCTTCCACGAGTTGGCCGAGGCCACCACCGTGGGTGTGTATTGACCGCCACGACCGCTCTGTAATGATTCATCGCGCAGACGACGGGAAATCGATGTTTTGCCGGGCACCCGCAAACGCCTGGCTTGGGCAATGCAAAAAACGTCAGGTCGACGAATGCCTGACCCACAAAACCGGAGACTCGCCACGTGCTGAATCTGCCCGTCCTTCGCTGGGGAAAGCCGTACGAATCGCTCGAGCTCGATCAGGTGGTGCACTTCCTCACCGGCGAGCCCATTGCCAAGGTCAGCCAGGCCAATGGCGGGTTGTTGCAGCGCGACATGCGCTTTGCACAGCGAGCCCGCGATGTGCTCCGCGAATTGTCGACCGAGGACTTGATCGCGCGGGTTAAGAAGGCCGGCGAGTTGTACCTCAACGCCACGTTGCCGATGGGTGACGGGCAGCAGAGCCCCGAGG
>DASXEJ010000010.1 GCA_036490175.1 Pirellulales bacterium
CCAGGAACTGCCCGGCGTGGGTGCCTCGCTGGGATTGGATCGATTGCTCGCCGGCATGGAAGAGTTGAAGATGATCGACCAGGTATCAACGCCGGCCGAAATCTTCATGCCATATTTCGACGCGGATCAATTGCATTTTTATTTGAGTCTGGCCGCTATGCTCCGCCAGGCGGGTTTAGGCGTCGAGCTGTACCCAGAGCCTAAGAAGCTTGGCCAGCAGCTGAAATACGCCGACCGGCGCGGATTCCGGGCAGCAGTGATCGTCGGGGCGCAGGAACGCGCCGAGAATATCTGCCAGATCAAGCTGCTGGCCACGGGAGACTCAACCAAGGCTTCACTCGCCAACAGCGGAACCGAACTCGTAGCCGAGTTGCGGCGATTGCTCAATGGAGACAAGTAAGATCAATTATCCACGGTTTGAACTGACGATCGTGGATTACTGACAATAGCAAACGGTCAAGCAGTGGCCTCCGACGGATGCTTGCCATGAAACGAGACAACCACTACGAAGCGGCATTTGAAGAATTCTTGCGATCGCGCCACGTGCCTTATGTGGCCGTCGACGAGGCGCGCCGCACTTTGACCGCTGATTCCTCGCTCAAGAGTCTCGATTTCATCGTCTCGTCCTCTCAGGGAAAATCGTGGCTGGTGGACGTAAAAGGGCGACGTTTTCCCTCGGGCGAGCAAAAGCAATACTGGAAAAACTGGTCCACGCGCGACGATCTGGTTAGCCTGTCGCGCTGGGAAAAGCTGTTTGGCGAGCGGTTTGCCGGGCTATTTGTCTTCGCTTACAATATTCATGGTGATCGTTCGCCGCTGCCGAGCGAAAAGCTGTTTGAATTCGACGGCGCGGTTTATGGCTTCGTGGCAATTCGCCTGGAGTACTATGCCGTACACGCCCGGCAGATTTCGCCGCGATGGGACACCGTGGCGATGCCAGTCGAGCAGTTTCGCCGCTGGGCCCAGCCGTTGGACGCGCTGCTGTAAATCGCACCCGTTTGTGCGTACCAACCTTTGAAGCAGAAGTATAGAGAATGGCTGCCGTGACAATGATCCTACGACATGCTGCGATCCTACGACATGCTGCACGCAGTGCACTGCGACCCGTCGTGCTCTGCATGTGCATTACAGTGGGCATTGCCCCGCAAATAGCTCACGCCCAGAAGGAAGGGGGAGCAGGCATCATGGCAGCGCAGGATGCGACGGAGCCAAACTACGTGCTCTCCTACTTTGTGATGGCCATCTTTGGGGGAATTGGTATGTATGTACTTACGAAGCCTAGCCGCCGCACGAATATGGACGAGAAGGAAGAAGGCCCCACCTAAACGCCTCGCTCGCAGTAGCGTGCGACACGCGTCAGCTTCCTTGATCTCAACTCTCACGCGGTGATCAATAGCTTGCGCAACTCGTGCGAGTAGTCCTCATACGGCGTGACGTCGGGCGAGCCTGCGGCAAACTCACAGACGGCTTCCTGGGGTTCGATCGTCAGGGCCAGCAAGGTCGACGAGACCGTGCCCCGTGCGGCCCTTCGCAGCACGATCGAGCGTCCAATTGCATCGGGCCCCTGGCTGCAAACTCGACGCGCAGCAGTGAGAAACGACGGCACGTCGTATGGGGGCGTTGCCGCAAACATTTCCCGCGCCAAAAGCTGTCGTGGGTCGAGCGGACTATTGGCCGGTCCATTCGTGATCAGGTGCAACCCCGGCACCAGCCACGAGATCGACAACTCGTCGCCTGCTTCGACCAGAATGCCGTCACGCGCATCGGCCACGACAAAGTTCGCGCCGGCGTACGCTCCCGTCGTCAGTTCTCGCCGGATAAACTCGCGCGCAATTGCCACGCTGGGCTGTTCCAGCAACTCGCGACAGAGCAGCCCGCGCGAGCGCGGTTGATCGGGCAGGGCAATCTTTGGCCGATTGGTGACGGCCGCCATCATGCCCCGTTCGTTCACGCCCAGCCATGTACCGCCGGCACGTACGTCGACTCCGGCCAGAAACCGCGTGCGGTCACCCTGGACGTGCGGCGGTAGGAACGGGCGATCGAAGAACTCTTCGCGATTGGCCGCCACCAGTAATGGGGCGCGGTCGACAACACGGTGGAAAATTGCGAGTAAGCACATGCCTGAACATTGTATCCACCATGCAGTTAGTTTTCCGCTGCTGCTGTGCTGCGATTGCGGCCCCGGCCGCCTCGCCCCCGGGTGCTTTCGGCGCCAGGGACCCGAGGGCTGATACCTACAGTCGAGAGGTGCCGGGCCGGTCAGTTGCTTCGCGCGGATCTCTCGATGGGCTACCGGAAGGCTATAATTCCAAATGTTCGATTGATGGTCACCGTGATCTGCCGCCGACAGCGCGGCCAGGAAGATTCCTATGCGCTGGTCGTTATATCTAATTGCCGTACAAGTCGTGCTGGCCGCGCCCGCGATGCTGGCCGCGCAATCCGCTAAGCCGGCGCGAATCGAAATCGATCTGGCCACCGAAGAAGGGGGCGCGCCGACGGTTGCGCAACAGTGGTATCAGTTGCTCACCGACCTGAAGGTCAGCAACCTGCGGATCCGCGGAGCCGGTTCGGGCGAAACACCCAAGATCGAGTCCGTCGGATCGGCCGAGGCGCCGGTTTACAAGGTGCAGGGCCTCCTCACTCGCAACGGCGAACTGCTGCTACCGGGCGGCCGCTTTCGCGCCGCCGACAAGGCGCGTGTCGCGGAATGGCTTTCGAAATTGCGACGGGAGGGACCCGATCGCGCCCGCGGTGGACGTCCCTTGCCCTTTGGTCTGACAAAGGAGCAGCTTGCCCAGGTTCATCAGGACCTGGCGCGGCCAGTTTTGATTTCAACCAAGGGAATCAGACCCAGCGACTTTGTCCATCGAACCGCTGACACGCTACATCATCCGCTGTCGGGCGAGGCAGCCGCGGCTGCATTACTTGAAGCCGCCCCCCCGTTGGACGTCGAATTGCGCGGCTTAGCGGCCGGCACGGCGTTGGCTTACACGCTCGAATCACTCGGACTATCGCTGGTTCCACAACTCGATGCGCGCCGGCAACCGTCCTACGCCATCAGCCCGCGGCGTCAGAAACAAGAGCGCTGGCCCGTAGGCTGGCCGGCGCGCGAGCCGCGCCGCGATCTCATGCCGTCGCTGTTCGATTCGGTAGATGTCGAATTGACAGACGTCGAACTTCCGCGGGTTTTGACGGCCGTGGCCGAGCATGTGGCGGCGCCGTTGCTGATCGACGACGCGGCGCTGACCGCCGAAAAGATCGACCTGTCGAAGATCAAGGTCTCGCAGCCCGCGAAGCGGTCGATGTACGACATCGTGCTTCGCCGCGTGCTGGTGCCGCAACGGGTCACGCACGAGGTGCTCGTCGACGAAGCAAATAAGCCGTTTTTGTGGATAACCACAGCGCGAAAGGCCGCCGAGGCCCAAGCCAAGAACAAGGAACCCGCGCGATGATTCTGCCCTCGGCTGCTGTCGTCGCCACGCTCGAGGATCTGGGGCTTACGCATATCGTGTGGCTGCCGGACTCGGCGTTAGGGCCCTGGGAAAGTGCTCTGCTCACGTCAAAGCAGCTTTCTTTGGTGCGTGTCTGCCGCGAGGGGGAAGCCTGGACGATCGCGGCGGGCCTTTTTCTAGGGGGACAGCGCCCGCTGGTCGTGATTCAGAATACGGGTCTGTTCGAGTCGGGTGACGCGCTGCGGAACGTGCTGTTCGATCTGGGCCTGCCACTTTTTGCCTTGATCGGCTACCGCAACTACCTCGTGGCCAACTCGCTTGACACGGCGCGCCGCTTTACCGAGCCGGTACTGCGCGCGTGGGGCCTGGAATACGTCTTGATTGATTCGCCCGACGCGCTACCCCGACTGGCCGAACACTACCGCGCCTGCCAGGCGGCGGGCCGCCCGGGCGTGGCGCTGGTGGCTGAGGGTAAGGGATAGCGTGGTAAGCCGAACGAAGTTTTTTCACCACAGAGGCTCGGAGTCACGGAGAAGCGCGGATTGGAATACAACGACTTATGATCATGAATCTCACGAATAAATACGAGTCACGTCTCTTCTTATTTGTGAAATTCGGATCCGTCTTGATTCCAGTTCTTATCTGTTGTGCTGTGACTCGCTAGGAACAAGGATCATCGAAATGAACGATGCCTCGAAAGCTGATCCTGCCACAACACACGGCATGCCGCTGGTGCCGGCGCTGGAGGTGGTGCGCGACTTGCGCCGCGACGAGATCGTGGTGACCACGATGGGCGCCGCCCGCGAATGGCCGCGGCTTGCGCAGCATCCACTCGACTTCCATTACATTCCCTCGGCGATGGGACACGCGCCGATGCTGGCATTGGGCTTAGCACTGGCTCAGCCGCAGCGCACGGTAGTCGCCTTTAATGGCGATGGCTGCATGCTGATGAGCGTTGGCTGTTTGGTGACGATTGTCGCGAGCGGCGCGCAGAATCTGACGCTTATCTTGCTGGAGAATGGCGTGTACGAAGTCACCGGCGGCCAGCAAACCGCCGCGGCCCAATCGCACGTCGACTTCGCCGTCGCGGCACGGGCGGCCGGCTTCGCCAGCGTCGCGAGCTTCGTCGATTTGGAGTCCTGGCGCGCGGGCGCCAGCCAGGCCTTGGCGATGCCCGGCCCGCGATTCATTCTGCTCAAGGTGGCGCGGGTGGTTGACCACGAGCTATCAAGCCCCGGTCCGATCAAAGAGCGCATCGAACGGTTTCGCTCCGCACTGGGCGTAACGTGATTGGTTCCTGGTTGCGACGAACGTTTGCCAGCGAGGGCACAGAGAGCTTAAAGAAGCATGCGGCGGGAAGTGAGCTGAAGGCCCGGATCGCTTGCTAGCGGGTGAGCATCAGCCCGTTCATCGTTCGGCATTCATCGTCCATCATTTCCCCGCCGTCATCCGTTCCCAGAGCAGTCGGTAGTACTTCATCACGCGCACCGGATCGGCCGTTTGATCTCCTTCTTCGACGAGTGTCCAACCTGAGAAGCCGGCTCCGCGCAACAGGTCGAAGAGCTGTTGCCAGGGATAGGTCGATATCAAATCGTGAATGTGGATCGTTCCCAGCCGGTCTTTGACAAGATCGAAATTTGCCACCAATCCCTCGCCGGCAAGATCCGTTTGATTGCAGTTCCAACAGACGACTGCGCCGGGGTGACGTGCGGCGTCCATGATTGTCTTGATTCGTGGTAGCTGGTCGGTATCGCGACCGTGTACCTCTAGCCGAATGACCTGGCCATACCCTTCGCCAAACGCGGCCAGTTCTCCCAGTGAGCGGCCGATTTGCTCGAGCGTTTGGGCGACCGGCACTTCTTTCGGCAGACCGTTGGGGCGAACCTTGATGCCTGTGCCGCCACAATCATGGCTCAGCTTGATGAAGGACTTGGCCTCTTCGATGTTTTTCTTAAGCAGGGCCGGATCCTGCGAATGAAAATCGCAAGTCGTGCCCAGCCCGACCAGTTCGACGCCGCTATCGGTGAATCGTTTGGCCACATCGCGCCGCTGCTCGGCCGATAGTGCCGGTTCGACGCCATGCTTGTGCGTGGTACGCAGTTCTAGACCGCGGAAGCCCGTCAATTGACAGTTTTTAATGAGGGTTGGCAGATCCCATTCGGCGCCCCACATGTACGTGACGAGACCAAGTTGCATGATGAAATCTCCTGCGGCACCTTCATGGCAAATGCACGGTTCATTATTGGCACCCGCATCTTAACACACAAATACGCAGTCGGGCGCGCATCTTCAGAATGCTAAGGCGGCGAGGAGGCCGCCAAGATCTTTTTTGAAATATCAAACAGCCGCAAGAGGGCAAGCAAATATCCCGTCGCCTCGTCGATCGATGTGGTTGGCGTTATGAACATTTGCCGATTGCAAATCGACAGCGGGGCCATCGTCGTCGCAGACATCATTCGACCGACGATTCGTCCAGGAACTGTGGCGGCCGGCCTGCATTAAGCGGAAAAGAGCTTCGATACTTTCCGTCCGCCCATATCAGCGCCACACGAGTCAACTTGCGGACTCGTTGCCATTCGGCCTGCGACACTCCTTGTTTTCGTTTCTTGATTTTATCGACAGAGTCGCTGAAGAAGTCGGCGATGAGGGGCGCGCCATTGTTGTGGCGTTTCAAGTTTCGATCTCCTTGCACGATGTCGGCCGGAGGCTGCGCACTTCTCGGATAGGTCCAGGACGCGATCAATTGGTCTCCGACGTCGAGCGCGTATTGGCTCACGAGTTCGTCCGGAAACTGCACAAGAATTACTGCATCCAGTTCGTCACTATATGCACTGACGACCAGTGGCTTTACCGACGCGACGATGGCGGCCCGACTGTCACCTAACTTAAGATGTTCGTCGAGGTATGCGAGTTGATCGGCCGTCCACTCAAATTCGGGAAATAGAGCGCGCAACTTTGACTTATCGAGCGAGAATCCGCCCGAGTCCGAGGCCGTTCCCACCAACCGCGGTCGAACCCATGCGGAATCCGTCTTGTTGTGCGGTGGCTCGGCAGTCGCTGCACTTGCGCACAACAACGCGGCCGCTGCTAAGCATTGTACGGCGTTGAAGAATCGATTCATGGGGAACGCCCTCCCACGCAGGACAAAACCGCAAGCCGGAAACGGCACGCCGCCTTTCGCCTGAATCCAAGCCCTCGCATTAGCACCAACGCCGCCCCGCCTTACGCCTCCTGGTTTTGTAGGTGAAACGGATGTCACCATTCAAGCTATCGGCTGCGAAATTCCAGGCCGGCTCCTGTGCGTCACGTCGCGCCGCCACAGACCGGCGAATAATAGAATGATTACCAGCGAGGCCCATTGGTATCCGGTCAGGTCGAGCCACAATGGTTGTTCGTCGCGGATAAATTCAGTCAGAAAACGGTAGCCAGCGTAGACGATTATATAGAGTTTCATCAGGTCGCCGCGAAACAGACCGGCGCTCTGCAGCCAGCCAAGTGCGAGGGCCGCGAGACCATGAAAGGCCGCCTCATACAGCTGGGTCGGGTGCCGAGGCAACGATCCGTGTTGCGGAAATACGACGCCCCAGGGCAATGTGGTCACACTACCGTAACAGCAACCGGCGACGAAACAACCCAATCGCCCCACCGCCACCGAGGCGGCCACGGGCATGGCAAAGCTATCGCCTGTGTGAACATGAATGTCGAGTGACCATTTAGCGACCACCACACCGACGTACCCACCGACCAGGCCCGTCAGGATCGTTTTGCCGTCGCTGAACCATGCTCCGCCGCTAAGCAACTGGTTCCAGTCGGCCAAGGCGAAGGGAAGTTTCGCCCCCAGCATGGCGCCAACAAAAGCTCCTACGCCGATCCCCAGACGTTGCGAAGCGGTAAGAGGCGCACTGCGCTGCGTCAAGCGACTGAGGATGATCCCGGTCGCGATCGCCAGGGCGATAATTGCTTGATAGAGCCACGGCATGGCAACGACTGTTCCTGGCGACGATGAAGAACGAGCGATTTATCGTTCGAGTAGCAATCTCGGCCCGACGGGACGACGCGCACCTGTCCGCACCAGCGCGCTGCTACGCCTGCCTGCTCACCGAAACGGCGATCGCGTTGCGCAATTCCGGAAGCGCGACATGGCCGTCGCGGTACAGGACATTGTACGCGCAGAACGGAATCACATGCCCGCTGGGCAAAACATGATGGATGCAACACTTCATCAGGCGGCGGACGTCGAAGTTATAGGCATCTAAGAACGACGTGATCGTAATGCGAAACACGTCCGATGGCGACAGTTGCTCTGCCAGGGCGCGCGTGAAGAACTCCTCCGCAAGTGAAGCAATTTCAGGGCCCGCACCAGGCATCGCGATCTGAACGATCTGCGCACTGGGTCGGTCGCCGCCGGGATCGCAATTGCCTCCCGCGCAGCAACCCAGCTTATTCAGATACTGTTCGATGAGCTGGCGAGCTCGCGGACGCGTAAACGTGATGCCGTTGGCCAGGATATCAAGGTGATTTTCGGCATCGATGAAACGCGATAGCGGTATCACTCCACGCGGCGAGCGATAGGCGTACGTGAGCGTATGGCAATTGGGATGTGCGCACGGCAACGGCATGAAATCCGATTCGCGAAATAGACCTTCGGTCTGAGTCGCGATGTAGCGGACGACATCTGGAAACGTGATCCGTTGTTCCAATTGCTCTGGCAGCACGAAACGGCCCGAGTACGTCGCTGGTTGAAAGCTGATGCCTGTGATCCAGGGCCGCTCTAAACCAAACCGCACAATCGCGCCGATTTCATGTTCATTGACGGCCGGCTGAAGCGTTGTCACCAACGTGGTTCGCACTCCAGCCTGCCCCAAGCTTTCGAGGGCGCGCAGTTTAATATCCAACAGCGGCTCGCCACGTAGAGCCCGATAACTGTCGTCGCTCAAACCATCGAACTGAAAGTAGATTTCCAGGCGATGTTTATATTCGGCCACGCGCCGCACGAACTCGCTATCGTGCGCGAAGCGTATGCCGTTGGTATTGATCATCACGATGTCGATCGGCTGCGCGCAGGCATACTCGAGCACACGCAAGAATTCGGGATGCAAAGTCGGCTCGCCGCCAGAGAGCTGCAAGACCTCGGGTCGGCCTTCGACCTCGACCAGTCGATCGATGGCCGCGACACATTCCTCGAACGACAGGTGCTTGCCACCCGGTCCGCTGTGTGCGTAGCACATCGGGCATGACAGATTGCACGACGAGGTAATTTCCAGCACGCCGACGCACGTGTGCTGTTCGTGTTCGGTGCATAGCCCGCAATCGTAGGGGCATCCCAGGTCGGGCTCGACTCCCATTTGCGGCGGCACTTTGCCCGGCAGGCTGTACTCCATGCGATCGTAATGACGGGCATCGGAGCAGATAAAGTCCTCGCGCACGCCATGCGTGGGACAGCGCTTGCGAAAGTAAACGCGACCGTCGTCGCGGACAATAATCTTGGCCGGCACCAGTGACAAGCACTCGGGGCACAAACTTTGCGTCATGCCGAGAAATGTGTGTTCGCGCAATTGCATGATTAGCTATTTCGCCTTGGGCCAGATTGCGCGTGATATCCAAATCACGAAAAAGATGAGTGCGACACTGCCGCCAATGAGCAAGAGCTGGACTACGCTGGTTTCATTACGCTGCCCTGCACCTTGCGCGCCAATTGTTGGCAAGAATAGGCTAATGCACGCCATGCAAAACGCCACGAATCCAGCGACGATGACCAACGCCAAAATGAAAATCGAAGTAATAAAAGTTCCAATGCGGGCCCCTAGCGACAGGGGTTTGCCGGCCATCGACGCCAGGCGAGATGCGCGGCGCGTGCGGACCAGCGCCGGTACCGCTATCACCATCAGCGGAATCACTAGCCCCGGCGCCGCGCGAAACAAACCCAGGCAGAGACAAATCACGGTGATGGTCAGGAAAAGAGAGCTCAGTTGAAACTGGCGGGGCGCCTCTGCGGCTGCGAGGGAGTGCCGCGCACCCATCGGGTCGGTCGACTCAGCGGTCGCTCCCGCAATGACACGATCTGGCGACGCGGCATTGCCCGCCAGCATCGCGCCACACAACCAGCATTTGGCGGCTGCGCGGCCAACCTCTGCGCCGCATTCGGAACATCGCTCAAAATCTGGCATGTGGGCGATCTATCAAGCCTCCTTACAGGATACGCGCCGCAAAATCCTCGGCAAAACCACGCACCTGGCGCACCACCTGCCCCAAGATGATCCCGGCAAGCACGAGCGCCGCGAGAAAGATCAATTGCTGGTAGCGGGGCACGGTTAGATCGCGATCCCCGGCAAACCAGCGCGCATAACCAGACAAGCACAGATAGCCTATGATCGAGCCCAGCGTGGCAAACCATACCAGCGATATTCGAAACCGTAGCACCGCCGCCGCGATGATGAGAAAGTATGCCACCAGGAGCGGGCTGCGTGGACCATCAGCCACCATCAGCATGGTGGTCAAAAGCACTAGGTCGGCCCCGGTCGTGACATACTTAAGCGCCGCTGGAAAAACCTGCCATCGCAGAAACAACAGCGCACCTAGCGCCACCATCGTCCAGGCGACGGCCAACCAGGTCACCTGACGGTGAAACTCCATGTCGACGCCAGCAGGTATTTGCCAAGGCCCCCATTCGAGGCCGTAGCAATTTACAAGCTCGATGGCATAAAAAGTCCCGATCGCCGCGATGCGGAGCACGTTGGCTCGCGCCTCGCCGCCATATTCCTGCCACCGCCCCACGATAAACCATTGCCGCTCACCAAGGGCCGACGAGGCAAGTGAAGTTCGCAGATCGGCAGGGGCCTTCGTCACGGGTCGATTGCTTCCGGCTGCCTGTGTCATAGCGTGATTCCTGCCGACAAACGCAATTTCACGCGGTCAATCTAATCCCCAGGCCCAGACATTACCAGATGTCGCTTCCGTGGACCGAGAGCGACAACGACCCGCGACCTACGCCGCTGCGGTTGGCAATTGGTCTCTTGTCGCGTCGGCCTCGAAGAAGTATTTGCCAATCGCAAGTAAGCCGCGCCGATGAATCTCTTGGTCATGCGTGCGCGACGACGACGTGCAGCAGGCCGAACAAACCAGCATTAAGCTTATTCGGACCAAGCCAGCGCATATCATCCGACGTGTCTTGATGACGTCCCGTTCGCTTGAAACGTTCAATGTCTCGACTCTTAACAGGCCCCACTCAATTGGTGCTCGACCAAATCACGTAAATTCGAAAGCCCAATTTTGCCGGATTCCGCATCGCTCGTAGCGCCTTCCGAGTGGTGGGCAGCCCAGGTGGCTGCGGTGTACAATGATGGCGCGTCTTGCCATTGGCCGAGTTCGCGGTAGACCGTTGTCCTCTACAAGGGATCGATCCATGGCCCGCATATACTGGCTCGCAGTGCTTCTTCTTGGGCTCAGCCTCTCGCGGCTCGCGGTGGCCCAGGAACCCTCATCAAGCCCCGCGGCTACGTCCGAGCAGGTTCACCAGGCGGTCGAGCGGGCCATCACTTATTTGCAGGCGGAAAGCGCGGCCTGGCTGAGTACGCGTCAATGCGCCGCCTGCCATCATGCGCCAATGCCGTTTTGGGCACTTGGCGAGGCTGACCGACAGGGCTTTGCGATCGACAAGAAATACCTGGCCGACAAGATCGAATCGTTGCTGGGGAGCAAAGACAAGCTGTTGAGTTCGAAGATTTTTCCGAACCCGGCCGATCCCCCCGACCCGCGCCCGCAGGGACGGGGGCTGAATATGGGGCTACCGTTCCTAGCTGTCGCTGCCCGCTCGTTGCCATCGCTCGAAGAGGGGCAAAAACAAAGCCTGCAGCTGATCGCGGATGAGATCGTCTCGAAACAGCAACCTGACGGCTCGTGGGAGTTTTTTGCCACACTCAGGCGACCACCGATTAACGAAAGCCAAACCACCGACGCCGCCTGGATCATCATGGCGCTCGACGGGGAAACCGGTCCTGACGCACCGGAATCGCAGCGCACGGCGCTATCGAAAGCCATCGCCTGGCTCGAGGCCGCCAATCCTGCCGATCTGCATCAAGACAAGGCTCTGAAAGTTCTCCTGGGGACTCGTGGTGGCAAATCCAGCGGGCAGATGCAGACCACGATCGATGAGTTGCTCGCCCTGCAGCGTGCCGACGGCGGCTGGAGCCAGACTGTCCCGGAATTAAAGAGCGACGCCTTTGCCACCGGCCAGACCTTGTATGTTTTGTCGCTCGCCGGTTACACGGCAGAAAGACCCGAAATCAAGCGAGGAATCGACTTCCTGATCGCCACCCAAGCGGCGGACGGAAGTTGGCCGATGATTTCGCGATCGACGCCCGATGGCTCGCCCGGGAGCTCGAAGTTATTGACGCCGATCACCTGCGCCGCCAGTTCCTGGGCCACACTCGGCTTGGCACGGCTCGTGCCCAAGCGGTCATAGTCGCGACGACTGTCGGCAATCAGGCCAGGGCCTGCTCGTAAAAGTCAACTTTCTGCGTTGTTCTCGAACTTCACGTCCTGCGGCGCTTCGGTGCTTCCTCCTACATGGACGTTCTGCTTATTGTTCGCGATGCGTCCCTTTTGAAACGTTAACGAGCGCACCCAATCGTTCACGGCCACACCCGTTTCGAAGCCTTCCACGTCCACGTTCTCGAACGTCGCCCCGGTCGTGGCGGCGACATAGACGCCGCGAGAATGAGCGGCGCGTGTTCCCCGCAAAAGCACATTGCGGATGATCGGCCGGTCTAGTCCAGGATGAACGGGATCGCGAACCGCATCGTATCCGAAGTTGAGACGCGATCGGTAAACGTTATCCTCGGCTCCGTTCATTACGATCCCGTACATGCGTGCAGCCCCGATCTTGACGCCGTCGATCAAGTATCCCCTATGCGCGACGCTCCTCTGCTCTGGCGGAGAAAATTCAAATCCAAAGTCACCGCCAAACAGCGCAACGGCCGACATGGCTGTTTCGATCTCAAGGTTCTTGATCGTGATGTGATGACACCCCGAACAGCGCACACCGGCGTCGTTGCCGTCGACACTTCGCCCTAGTTTGCCAATGGCGATATTCTCGATCAACACGTGGTGCGGATGTGTGGAAGAAATCTCGTTCTTCTCCCACAGCCGCCTCATTTGCGGCACTTTTTCATCGGCAGTCTCAACGGGTCCTACGGTTCCCCAGTCCAGACCGACTCCTATCAAGGCCTTCTCAGAATCCAGGATGCGAATGTTTTTTATGACGCCATGGTGCGCTTCAGACATCAGCTGGATGCAGGATGCTTCAAAGGGCTGTTGGATGGTAATCTCTTCAATGCGCCAATTTCCAACGGTCGAGAAATGACCAGGCTTGGCGACAGTGCCGCCGTCACCATAGGCCGCTCCCACGCTGACGGCACTGTGCCAAATTGCCTGAGATCCCTTTCCGTTGCTCTCTGTGACCTTGACCGTGCCGTTGCGAATGGCAGATTGATTCGAGAGACGCACGCCGTAACTATTTGAACGCAGATCCAGTTGCAGCGTACTTTCGTTTAGATCCAACTCGACCCCTGCTGGCACCAACAGCGCATGGATCGACGTCTCGCCGGCAATGGAACCCTGGCGCGCGAGACATGTAACGATACTGTCTCGAGCCAGACGAACCGTTCCGCCCCCCATTTCCGCTTGCTTATCCATTGCCTGTTGCAATTCGTCGCCGCTACGCACGCTCACAGAGGCAACGGGCTTGCCAGCGGTTCTCTTGTCTGCGCTCGGCTCGTCAGCGTGCACGAACGTGGCGTGAACTGGCATCGCCCAGATTGCGGTGACGCCAACGGTCGCATCCGACAAAAATCTTCGACGGTTCACATTCATGGTAGGTTCGTTTACTTGGGGGCCGAAGTTGAGCACATTGTCTGGCCTTCGCACGCATAGACGTCGGGACTATTTTGTCGGTCGCAGCACCCAACGCGTTCCTGGGGGAGAAACCTCTTTTGACCTCACCACGTCGCGCGATACTGCAATCGCCGAAACGCGCGGCCTACCAGTTACTCGGACACGCCGCGTGTGCTTACATCTGGCGAACAACCCGGGCTGGATTACCAACGGCGACCACATTGGCGGGCAGGTCCTTCACCACGACGGCGCCGGCACCGACCACGGTATTGTCACCGATGGTTACGCCCGGGCATACGATCACGCCGCCGCCCAGCCAGACATTATTGCCAATAGCAATCGGCTGGGACCCTTCCCACTTCGTCCGCCTGGGCTCCGGTTCGAGCGGATGGGTGGCCGTAAGAAGTTGCACGTTGGGACCGATCTGCACGTCGTCGCCAATCGTGATCCTACCGACGTCCAGCGCAATAAGTCCCCAGTTTGCGAACGTTCTCGCACCGATATGCGTCTGGTAGCCGTAATCGCACTGGAATGGTGGCCGGATCATAGTGCCCTCGCCGACCGAACCGAGCAGTTCGCGGAGGAGGCGGTAGCGCGCCTCGTGATCATCGGCGGCCACGGCATTGAATTGGGCCGTCAACGTCGCTGCGCGATTGCCATCCCTCACCAGATCTGGATCATTGCCAAGATACTGGTCCCCGGCGAGCATTCGCTCGCGGTGCGAACGGCCGTCAAGGTGAAATCGTGCATCCATCGTGCGATCTGCGGACAAAGAGGTAGTACGTTTGCCGAGAAACCGGCAAACGTGGCGACCTACAGCAACTCGTCCAATTCCTCCACCAGCCGACGGAAATAGGCCAGCGCCGTTTCAACCGGTTCTGGCTTTTCCATGTCGACCCCCGCATCGCGCAACAGGTCGAGCGGATCTTTCGAGCAGCCCCCTTGCAAGAAGCTCAGGTAGTCGCGCACTGCGCCGTTGGCACTCGAGGTCACGCGCTCGGCCAGGGCGATCGCGGCTGACAGTCCAGTGGCATACTTATAGACGTAAAACGCGTGATAGAAGTGTGGGATGCGGAAGCATTCTAGCGACAACTCCGGATCGAGCACGAAGTCGGGACCAAAATACGCTTCCAACAACTCGCGGTAGACGCTTTTGAAACGGTCGACCGTCAATGGCTCATTCTGCTCGGCCAGCTCGTGCGTGATCTTCTCGAATTCGGCGAACATCGTCTGTCGCAAAATCGTGCCGCGGATCGCGTCGATTTCGCGATTAATCAGAAACGCCCGTTCGCGATCGCTGCGGGCGTTGCGCATAAGGTGCTTCGACAGCAACTGCTCGTTGAACGTGCTGGCAACCTCGGCAACGAAGATCGTGTAATTGTAGTACGGAAACGGCTGCGTCTTTGCTGAATAATACGAGTGCATCGAGTGTCCCGCTTCGTGCGCAAGCGTAAACACGTGATCGAGCACGTCGGGCTGGAAGTTCATCAGAATGTAAGGGTCGCCGTCGAACGATCCGGAACTAAAAGCCCCGCTCTGCTTACCCTGGTTCTCGTAGCGATCGCACCAGCGGCCTGCCAGACCGCGCTCAAGGACGCCGCAGTAGTCGCTTCCTAGTGGCTCGAGTGCTTCTACCACCACTTTGACCGCCTGGTTCCAGGTGTGGCGCGATTCGAGCTCGCTGAGAATCGGCACATAGGTGTCGTAGTGATGAATGTCCTTGAGCTTCATCTTGCGCCGGCGCAGCTCGTAGTAACCGTGTAGCGCAGGCAGATTGTGACGCACGGCGGCAATCAGATTGTCGTAGACGGTATGCGGCACTTTATCGGGAAACAACGCACCAGCCAGAGCACTGGGGTAGGCCCGCGCGCGGGCGTAGTAGACATCGCGCTGGATTGAGCCAGAGAGCGTCGCCGCGAGCGTATTCTCATGAGCCTGGAATTGCTGGTAATACTGCTCGAAGGCCGCTTGCCGGACGGCCCGCTTGGGCGAGTGCAGTAGCGCCGAAAATGAAGCGTGGCTTAGTTCGATCATCTCGCCGCGGTCGTTCTTGATGGCGCCGAACTTGAGATCGGCGTTATTCAACTGGCGGAATACTTGGCTTGCGGTGGCCGCCATTTCGCTTTGCATCGCCAGCAGCTTCTCTTCGCCATCACTGAGCGTGTGCGGCTTGTATCGCAGCAGCCGTTCGAGCAACAAGCGGTAAGGCGCAAGCTCCTTGGCCGCCATGAATTTCTTCATCTTCGCCGCCGGGATGGCCATGATCTCGGGCCGTATGTAGCTCGCCACTTGCCCGGCGCGGCTGGAGGCATTCTGATAGCGCCCTTGCATCCGTTGATAGGTGCTGTTGGCCGTATCTTCAGCGGTCTTCAGAAACGCGTACGTCCCTAGTCTCTCGCCCCCGCGATCCATTTCAATATCGAATTTCAGGCAGGCTGCGATCTCCTTGGGGCCATTGCCGAGCTGGCCACGGAATTTGTCATAGCCACTGATGCGGCGTTCCCAGCGTTTGAACGCGACCTCCCAGGCATCGTCATCCGGAAACAGACTGTTCAGGTCCCACTGGTCGGCGACCTTTACCTGGCTACGCTTGGGAAGTTGCTTGATCTTGGTCATGATTTGTCTATCGGACAGAATGAGAAGGATTTACCGCGCGGAGACACTGAGAAGCGAGTTAGCAAAGAAGCGAAGGCATTCGACCACGAATCAGACAGATAACACGAATGAAATGAAGTTCCGCATTCGTTTCATTCGTCAGATTCGTGGTTAAGCTCGTTTGTCAAAATTCATGGCGTCAAGTCTCTGTGCCTCCGCGCCTCCATGGCGAATCGTCCGTGATCTGATTAACGCGGCAGGTCGACCCAGCGGCGCTCGCTGTAGGACTTCAGCACGGCGTCGGCCACTCTCTGGGCACGCAGCCCATCAAGGAAACTAGGCACGGCCGGGCGGCCTTCGACGATGGCCGAGACGAATTCCCAGGCCAGGTCGTAGCGGAACACCGTGGCAGGCTTGCCGTCGCGCGGATTCCTCGGGCTGCCCGCCGGCTTCAAGAACTGCTCGGGCACCTCGACCGGCGACAAATCGTGGCCTGTCGATCCGCGCAGAATCACATTCGGTTCGTGCAGCCGATAGACGGCCGAGCCAGTCGAACCGTTGATCTCGGCCCACTCGTGACCAAAGCCATCACGATGATAGCCCTTGGCCAGCGTGGTGCCCTCCCACACGCCCACGGCGCCCCCTGCGAATTCGCCCAGGAATGCGGACCAATCATCGACATCCGAGGGAGCGCAAGACCGGCCATCAGGAGTCTGCGTGCGCTCGGCGAATCGAGCGATCGCGCCGGATACGCTGTTGATCGGCCCCAGCAGGTCCTGAGCGAAATCGATGCGGTGGATCGTCATGTCGAACAGGTCGCCGGCGCCCGCTTTATCCTGGTATTGGCGCCAGCCCCAACTCGTTTCGGGCAAATCCAAAAACCGTTGCGAGCGAAAGTGCCGCAACGTGCCCAACTCACCGCGCTCGACCAGGTGCTTGAGATATCGCATCGCCGGCGCAAAGCGATAGGTGAATGCCGTCATGTGTACGACGCCGGCCGACTCGGCTGCCTGTAGCATGTCGTCGACTTCGGACGCGTTCAAACCGAGCGGCTTCTCGCACATCACGTGCTTGCCCCCTGCGGCGGCCGCGATGGCAATCTCTTTGTGCGTGAAATTCGGCGTGGCAATCAGTACTCCATCGATGTCTGGCGCGGCGCAGATCTCGTGATAGTCCGTTGTGACGCGGTCGATGCCCCAGTCACGACAGCGCTTTTCCAAGAGCTTGGGGTCGGCATCGCAAGCAGCGACCAGTTCGGCGCGAGGGTCGAGCCGGATACCAGGCACGTGGTGGTAATCGCTGACGGCGCCGGCGCCAATGATGGCCAGGCGCACACGCTTCGTAGTAGTGCTCATTGTCGTGGTATTCAAGAGCCGCGGGGGGCGAAGGAAACGGAAAGCGTACGGCTTTCGCCGCCGATCGACAAGCGGGCGGTACACGAAGCGAGGTCCCCAGCCGCCGGAAGAAGTCCAGACAACCACGAACAGTACGGGTCACGCGAATCACAGACGGTATTTCATTTGCGTCGTTCTTAGTAGCAATTCTTCGTCGCACCCGTTCCATGGCTAGCGCGAGGAATATCCGCGTGCATCGACCCGCTTTTTGTCCTTCATCATGCTGCGTTCATCCTGCCGCATTTTTTTCTTGCGTTTTATGACGTTCGTCGTACAATCCGATTTACGACACGCGTCATATACGCAATTCCGCTCACGGAGGCTCCATGAGCAAGCGACGGAAGCTACCCCGCCTGTCAGCCGGCGAAATGGAGATCGTGCAAATGCTGTGGCGGGCTGGTGCCGTCACACTGTCCGAGGCGCACGCCGCGGTCGATCGGCCGATTGGCTACACCACGGTCCAGACGCGGTTGAACCGATTGGTCGAAAAGGGGGTCGTCACGCGGTCCGTCGATCGCCCGGCCCGCTACGCAGCGGCGGTCGCACCTGAAGATGTCAGCGCTCGGCATTTCGACCTGCTGCTGGAGCGTATTAGCGACGGCAACGTAGTGCCGCTGGTGGCTCATTTGGTGCGCGACCGCACCCTGTCGCCGGACGAAATCGCCGAGCTCAAACAGTTGATCGCCGATGTGGAATCCGGCCACGCCCGAGGTGCCGAATCTGGCACGACAAGACCAGCCGAGCCGGCCAACCGGACGCCGGCCGAGCAATCGACGCGAGGAGCCAAAACAAACCACGCCAAGCGAGAGGGCAAGTCATGAATGGCGCAAACCTGAATCTGCTGCAGGAAGTTGGGCGTACCACATTCGCGCTAGCCGTCGCGGCGGTGGTGACAGGCGCTCTTTTTCGGTTCGCGCGCGTTTCGTCGTCGACCGTGCATCGCGCTGGCTGGCTGCTGGTGCTGGTCGTCGGCTGGTCATTCCTGCGAGTCTCCATCGTGGTGCCGTGGTATCAGACGCCGCCGGTTGGGGAGACCGGCATCGCATCAGTCAACGACGTGCGGCCCGACCAGATCGCTAGCGAACTGGTCCGTGTCCCAGAAATTCCGCTCGATGCCGTGCACCCGCGACAGGAGCAAGAGCCCATTGGCGGCGATCCCTTTCTCGCGCTGCCGACTTCCGAGCCCACGCTTCTCGATAAGCCTGACGGAGATATCGACGCAGCGCAGGTGCCGAACCTGGCGATTGCCGATGCCGCCGCGATCGACCTGGCGCTCGAAGCTGACGATGCGCTCTTTACGCTCGACAATGACTCTGCAGCGCCCCCTGCTGCCACCGCGGAATCGGATTCTATGCCGGCGGCAGCGACGTCAGTGAGCATGCCCGACCGCGCCGACGATTCCGGCGTCCTGAGAATCGTGCAAACGCCTTCACACGCTGATACGGAGGTTCCAGCTCGCGACGCTGCGACGCTATCTCTGCTCGTGCGCGGGGCGCTACTGACTTGGGCGTTGGGGATTGCCGGGCTCGTGCTGGCTTGGCTCGTTGGTTATGCGCGCTTTGTACGTCGGCTGCCCGCGGGGCAGGCAGCCGACGACGCCTGGTTGGAGGAGTGGCGTGCGCTGCTTTCGACCGCAGGCGTGCGCCGCGCGATTCCGCTACGTGTGACGGCCGACGCCGGCCCTATGTTGTGCCGGTTGCCGCGAGGATTCGAACTGCTAGTGCCAGGCTCCTTGTGGCGCGAGCTGAACGCGCGCGAGCGGGCTTGCATCCTGCGCCATGAATTGGCCCACTACCAGCGTGGAGATGTATGGAGCTCGCTGACGGTACATCTGTTGGCGCTTCCCCACTGGTTTAATCCTTTCGCCTGGTGGGCGGTGCGGCGCTTCGACGAAGCGGCCGAGTGGGCGTGCGATCGCGCGGCCGCCGCGGACGAACCCACGACAGCCTACGCCCGCACGCTGTTGCGATTGGGCGAAGCCGCGGGCCGGCACGCATCGTATAGTCCGGCCGCGCGTGGGCGAACACTCGCGGCCCGCATTCGCCGTGTGCTGGGTCGACAATCTCACGACGACTCGCCCTGGAAGAAGTTGCTCTTTACGATCGCGGCCGTGTGCATCGCGGCAGCCGCCTTGGTGCGTGTCGACCTGACCGCACGCGAGCCAGACGCGGAGCCACGCGATCCCAGCCAAGCCGTCCGCCCGTTGCCGATGGGCCTCTTGCGCCTGGCGGCCGAGTCGGGCGATACGCTGCACCTGACCGGTGAAGAACTGACAGCGCGCGGGCTGCGCGTGACGGTTGCTAAACCCGTGTCCGCAACTCACATCGTATTGCGTGGCGAGATCGCGCTCGACCCCGACAGCATGGTACGTGTGCAGGCGCCGTTCGGCGGAAGTATTGTCGAAGTTGCCCAGGCCGCAGCGGCAGCCGACAAGAAGCCACGGACGCTGCGCTATGGCGTTCGAGTCAAAAAAGGCCAGTTGCTGGTCACGGTCCGGAGTAAGGAACTCGCCGACAAGAAAAGCGAACTGTTCGACGCACTATCGCGACTGCGGCTGGACGAGGACGCGTTGAAACGCCTCAAGGAGGCGGCGTCTCCGGAGAAGACTGTACATGAAGCCGACCGCCAGGTTAGAGAAGCCCTGATCGCAGTCAATACGGCGGAGCGCGCATTGCGTTCGTGGCCGGACGGCAAGGCGGAAATCGAGCGCGTCATGGACGCGGCCAAGCAAGCAGAAGACGGGGCACAGAAAGATCCGTCGGCTGAGGACGGCTGGGGAAACATTGCTATTGTCTCGCCGATCGACGGGGCGATCCTGGAAAAGAACGTCAATGCCGGCACGATCGTCGGCCCAGCGGTCGACCTCTTCACAATCGCTGACCTGAGCGAAGTCCGCATCTTGGCGCACGTCTATGAAGAGGATCTGCCCAAGTTGCGCAGTGTGCCGGCGGACGAGCGGCGCTGGCGAATCAACGTGGTTCGCGAGCCCTTGCCTGAGTCACTTGTCGGCACCTTTGAGATCGGTCACATAATCGATCCGACATCCCACACGGCGACCGCGCAGGGCCGACTGGAAAACCCCGCCGGCCAGCTGCGGCTGGGCCAATTTGTCAAAGCGACGATCGAGATGCCATCGGATCGGACGCTCGTGGCGCTGCCGAGCAGTGCCGTGATTGAGGATGGCCATGCCGCCACGATCTTCGTGCAGGTTGCGGACAAGGCGACGGAATTCAAGCGCCGCAAGATCGCGATTGTAAGCCGAACTGGCAACACGGTGTTGGTACACAGCGAGCCTAACGAGCAAGAGCGCGCGGCGGGCCGGGAAGGGGTGACGTTTGGCGACAAGCTGCTGGCCCTGGCGCCAGTCGGTGAGCAGGTCGAGAAACCGGCCACGCCAAACTTCGACAGAGAATCAAGCCGCGACTCGCCGAACCAGGATGGCGGCAGTTTGCCGCGCAGGATCATCGTCGAGGCAACGCGGCCAGTCGGGAGCGTGACCGCCGCCGTCGCCGACGACGGCAAGGCGGTAGCATATTTGAGCGTCGCAAGTAATTTAGACGGAGTGCCTGTCGGGGCTCGCAGTGCGTTCAGAGAAATGCGCAGCACCGCGTTGCAGCTTCTCAAAAGCGAGGAGCTATTGACCCGCGCGCTGCACAATCCGGCAGTCTCGCAGCTACCCGTAGTGAGAGAGCAGCCCGATTCGGTCCGGTGGCTCCAGGAGTCGCTACATGTGTCCTACCAAAGTGACCGGGATCGGATCGTCATCGAGTTGCAAGGGCAGCAGCCGGAGCAGCTCGTAAAGGTAGTGAACGCGGTCCTCGACGTTGTCATGGCCAAGATGACTCCGCAGATTGAGTCAGCAACGGAACAGGCCATTGCGGCCGGTCCGCTACCACGTCAAGTTTTGCGGCTCGACGAGCCCGTCGCCAATAATGGCGAAGCCGTTGCGTACATTCAGGTAGCGCGCCTTGAGGCGGAGGGGCGTGACGACGGAGCCTCCGGCTCGACCGAATTTGCAACGTTGAAAAAGACGGTGGTCGAGATGCTGCGGAGCAAGACTTTGTTGAGCCGCGTGTTGCATCGGCAGTCGATTGCGGAACTCCCCTCGGTGCAGAAGCAACCCGATCCGGTCGACTGGCTGCAAAAGTCGTTGCAATTGAGGTATCCCAGCGACCAAGAAATGCTCGAAATTACGCTCCAGGCGGACGACGCCGCTCAGGCGGTGAAGATCGTCAAAGCCGTGCTCGACGTATTCTTCCAAGAGTTTGTCGAGAAGGGCCTGGCCGAGCGCGCGAAGAAGGAGCAACTGCTCCTGAAGCTCCGCAAGGAACGAGCGGCCGCGCTCGAGAGCGAACGCAAGAAATTGCAAATCCAGGAACGGATCATGGAGGAGTTGGATCGAGACCTGAAAAAGCTTGAACTCGAAAAACAAGCTCCCAATCGCTTCCGGCGGGTCGAGCGAACAGAAGCCGAAGCGGCGTTGTTGAAGGCGACGCCGTCGGCACCGCCAGGATCCGAGGAGACGAACAAGACCACGCTACGCTACATCGGGCGATCATTCGACGAGTGGGTCGCCGTGCTGGAAACGGATCTGAGTGAAGAGCGGAAGGCCGAGGCGATCTCGGCGCTCGAGGCCTTTTCCCGGCACGGTTACGCGCGGAAGGCCATCACGAAGATTTTCGACGCGGTGCGCGACCACGAGGCGCCCGCGGAAGGCGCCGCGGAGGCGATCGTGCGTATCGCGCGGCGAGCGCCAGAAGTTGTGCCGGTGATCGCTGCGGCGGCCGAGTCCGAAAAGGATGCCCGGGCGAGAGCGTTCGTCGATGGCGTGCTCACAATCATCCACGACCAGGCGTCACAAGTTGCTGCCAACGACCTAGAGCTATTAAAGACGCGGTTGGGTGTCGCGGTCGTCGTCGTCAATCAGGAGCAATTGATTCAGTCGAACCTCAATGGCAAGTTTTTCAAAGGGGGCTTGCGCATCGTGCAGGTCACAGGAGCGCCAGCCACAGAGGCTGGTTGGAAGCCGGGGGATACGATCGTCGGCATCGATAAGTATGCCGTCGTGAATCTCGACGCGGCGCGCTCTGCGATACGGGATCTGGTCGGCACGGCCAATAAGGTAACTGTCGTGCTGCTGCGCCACGACGATACCCTTCACAGCGTCGTCAACCTGGCCCCAGCCACGAACGGGACTGCCAGCGCGCAACCGTCAGCGGCCGACAATTCCACGCGTGATCTGGCGCAAAAGGAACAAAAGCTCAGGAAACTTTTCAATGAGAAGAACGAGCAACTGATCCGCGAGCTGAAGGACGTCGAGACCTTGCAGAAAGCACTGGGCATTGTCGATTCGTCCGCGGCCGCGCAGCAGAACAGCGTGCTGCAAGGACAATTGGGCGCGACTGGCCAGTCGATCTTCGCCCTACAGTCGCAGCTCTTGGAATTGGAAGCGGAAATCGACCAGCATAAACTCGATATCGAGCTGGCCGAGGACCCGGCCGGTCGCGAAGTGCGGGCCGACTTGGAAATCGCGCCTGACGATCGCGTCAAGAAGCTGGAAGCGCTGGTCGCGACTGCCGACGACCAACTCGATGACGCATCGCGGCAAGGGGTCGACGAGGCGATAATCGCCGAACTGAAGAAGAAGCGCAGCACGCTCGAAGACAGACTTCATGCCCGGCACGACGAGCTTATGAAGCGATTCGTCGACAATGACGGTGTGCGCATCAAGAGGCTGCGCGGCACGCTAGGCCTGGCCGAAAAGCGTCGCGAGCGAATGCTGAATCAACTGGCCGAACTGCAGAAGCGCAACGAGGAAATCACAAATCGATTGTCGATCGTTAACCGCGACACGCCTGAGCTGGAAAGTAAACGGAGTAATGTTCGCGTGTCGCAGCAGGTGGTCGAGGAAATTAACCGTGACCTGCACCGCATTGCGCTTGAAAAGCAGACTATCCGCGAACGGCAAGCGGCCGAAGCCGACGGAGATGACGAGAGCAAGGCGAGGGAGCGCCGCACTAAGCGGCGGCAAACACTCAAGAAGGCGTATCAAGTCAGAAAGGAAGCTTTGATTAGCGAAAAAAAGGACGTCGAAGCGTTACAACGATCACTGGGCGTAATCGATGCGGCCGCGGCAGCGCAGCAGCATCAGTCATTCCAACAAAGGCTTAGCCTGGTGGCGAATTCGATCTTTTCGCACACCACGCAGTTGGCGAATCTGCAGCTGGATGTCGACCGCTTGCAACTCGATATCGAGCTGGCGCAAGATCCGCAAGCCAAACAAGCCCGAGCGGAAGAGGAGATGCACAAGGATGAAAAGCTGAAAAAGCTGGAGGAGCAGCTAGAGGCTGCGGACCAAAATATCAAGGGTGCCAAACGGCAGACGAAAGACGACCCTGCCGTCAAGCGGCTGGAAAAGGATCGAGCAGCTGTCGAATATCTGGTCAACTCGCGGCGCGACGAGTTGCTGAAAAAGTTCAGCGACATCGTCCAGGCTGTCAAGGTGAAAGAGCTTCAGGGCAAGCTACAGGTAGCGCAGAAACATCGCGATGGCCTCGCCCTGCAACTCGAGACTCTCAAGAAGGAACGAACGGAACTTCAGGATAAGCTAACGGTCATTACCCGCGATACGGCCGAGTTGGAAACCAGGCGACAGAAGATACGTGTACTCGAGCAGGTCGCCGACGAAATCAACCGAGATCTCCAGAAGATCGACCTGGAGAATCAAATGTCGGGGGACGCGGAATCGAAAGACTCCGACGATCCCGGGGTTCGACGGTAACCAGTAGGCAGCGGGTAGGTAAGCAGTCCGTGCGCGAGGTGAAAACCGTTGGACTCGCAATCTAGTACGCTTTGGCAAATATGGCCCGCTTGGTCGTGGGTTGCCCCGTAAACAGGCAGGTGCCGGGCGTTTCCTCTTCGAAGCCTGGTTCGTCCGCAATCGGTACGCAACGGATCGTGACTTTCAAACGGCCAAGGATCTCTGTCGTCTGCGGCCCTTCGACGAAGTGACCGACGACGAAACCGCCGTGGATTTCGGGCTTGTCTTCATTTTGAGGGGTAAAAAACGCCTCGAAATCTTCACGCTTCGTGATCGTGTGGGTGACGGCCTTGCGCTCGGCCAGCGCTCGCTCGAAGAGACTATTTTGCATGGCGGTAAGCTCGCTACCGATCTTTGCGACGAATTCGCTACGGGGCACAGCCGGCCTCTTTTCGCCTGCCGGTTGGTCGCGGCGGCGTGGCATCAGTGTATCGCCGGCCAGATCGCGCGGGCCGATTTCGATGATCACCGGCACGCCCCGTTTGACATGTTGCCACTTTTTGTCGGCGCGCGCGATGTCGCGATCGTCTACCAAGGCCCGTACCGGCTCGTCGTCATATCTTTGCGCGGCCAGCTCGGCGCGCAACTTCTGGCAATACTCGGCGACGGGAGCGCGCTCCTCGTCGTTGCGATAGATTGGCAATATCACGACCTGCTGCGGCGCCAGGCGCGGCGGCAGCACCAGGCCATCATCGTCGCCGTGGGTCATGATCAGGCCGCCGATCAAACGTGTCGACACGCCCCAACTGGTGGTCCAGGCGAATTCTTCGCGTCCTTCGGACGAGAGAAACTTGATCTGCTGAGCTTTCGAGAAATTCTGCCCCAGGAAGTGCGAGGTGCCGGCCTGCAGCGCTTTGCGGTCTTGCATCATCGCTTCGATCGAGTAGGTATTGATAGCGCCGGGAAAGCGTTCACCCGCCGTTTTTTCGCCACGAATGACCGGCATGGCCATGTAATCTTGTGCGAACCGGGCATAGACGCCCAGCATCTTGAGGGTCTCTTCCTCGGCCTCGGCGCGGGTGGCATGGGCCGTGTGCCCTTCTTGCCAGAGAAACTCGGTGGTGCGGAGAAACATCCGCGTACGCAACTCCCAGCGGACCACGTTGGCCCACTGATTGATCAAAATCGGTAAATCGCGGTAGGACTGCACCCATTTGGCGTACATGGCGCCGATAATCGTCTCGCTAGTGGGACGCACAACCAGCGGTTCTTCGAGCTTGCCCGTGGGGACCAGTCCGCCATCAGGACCGGGCTCGAGCCGATGATGCGTGACTACGGCGCATTCCTTGGCAAAGCCTTCGACGTGCTCGGCCTCCTTCTCCAGATAGCTGAGCGGGATGAAGAGCGGAAAATAGGCGTTCACATGTCCGGTGTCCTTGAACATTCGGTCCAAGACACGCTGCATATTCTCCCACAGCGCGTAACCCCATGGCTTGATCACCATGCAACCGCGCACCGGAGATTGCTCGGCCAGGTCGGCGGCGCGGACCACCTGCTGATACCATTCGGGATAATCGTCTGCGCGGGTTGGTGTGATCGCGGTCTGCGGGGCCTTGGCCATCGGAAGAGTTCTCGCGGCAATTCGGGAAGACGCTGGGGAAAGCGGATCATTGTAGGGAATGTCCGTGAAATGCGGCAATGGGCGTGTTGAGCCGAGTTTCAACCCGGCTTGCAGCGAGATACCTCCAGCGGCCATGATTGATCGCGGAAACTCAACACACGGCAGTCGCACCCCGATGAATCAGTCCTCGCCGCACAACGGCACCTCGCCGCCAGATGATCCGCACGATCACCAGATCGTGGTCGATGGTGCGCCCGTGCCTGCGGATATAGCGACCACCTTCGCCGGTCGTTTATCGCGCTGGCTGGTTGATAGGCGCTGGCCGCTTTTGGGCTTAGGAGCCGTGATAGCTTTTGTATCGTGGTTTCCTGCGCAGCATTTGCAATACGATCGGTCGGTCGAAAACATGTTTGCGCCGGGCGACCCGATCCTGGCGCCGTATCATCAATTGCAGCGCACGTTCGGCGGCAACGAGGTGGCTCTGGCCGCCTACGATGATCCGCAGCTGCTCACGTCCGCCGGTTTGGAGCGGTTGGACAAGCTCACCGCCGCGCTAGAAAAAGTGCCAGGCATTTCGACGGTGCTTAGCCTCACGCGCAGCCCGCTGGGAAAGCAGATCCTGATCTGGCCGATCGCTGCGCAGCGCGAGGCATTCCTGAAGCTGTCCGAAGGCTACACGGTAAGCTCGGATCGGCAGACCGCGGCCGTTGTCTGTGTGTTCGACAAGGAAAGCGCCAGCCCGATTCCACGAACCGAAACCGTCGACCGGCTGCGTGCCACGGTCGACCAAATCGCTTCGGGCGGCGTGTTAACCGGCGAACCCGTGATGGTGGTCGACGGATTCCGTTATCTCGACGAGGACGGCGAGAGGCTGGGCATCGCTTCAACCGTGCTATTGTCGCTGACCATTATTTTCTGCTTCCGCAGCGTTCGCTGGGTGATCGTGCCGATGGCCGTGGTTTTTATCACCTTGTGGATGACCGAAGGATTGATGGTCAGCGGCGGATTCCGGCTGAGTATGGTCAGCTCGATGTTGTGGGCCGTGGTGGCCGTGATCGCCATCGCCACGGTCGTTCACATCGTGATCGGCTATCGCGAGCTGCGCGACGACGGCTTCCTTCCGCACGATGCCCTGGTTATTACAGGAGGCGCGCTCGCCGGACCGATCTTTTGGGCCTGTATCACCGATACGGCCGGCTTTGGGTCGCTAATGGTCTCACGCGTCGGACCGGTCCACGATTTTGGACTGATGATGTCGCTGGCCGCGGTGCTCACGCTGTTTGCGATCATGATGTTGGTGCCCGGGCTGTCGCTTGCAGGACGCATCGATGTCGATCCGAAACGGGCCTGGGGCGAGGGGCACCTGGACCTCAGCCTGCATTGGTTGTCGTCATTGATCGAACGCCGTCCCAAGATGCTGGGCGCGGCCGTGGTGGCAATCACAATTCCGGCGCTGGTGGGCACGTTCTGGCTGGAAGTCGAGAGCGACTTTACCAAGAACTTTCTTAGCAGCAGCCCCATCGTACACGCCTACGATTTCGTCGAATCCAAGCTCGGGGGGGCGGGAGTGTGGGACATTATTGTCCCCGTGCCGACGACCAATGATTCTGAATTCGTGGCGCACGTGCGCCGGCTCGAAGAACGACTTCGCAATGAAGTACAGGTCGCCGAGGATTCTGGATCTGGCACGCGGCCGGGTCTGACCAAGGTGTTGAGCGTAGTGGATGCGATCGACGCGCTCGTACCTGGCCGGCAGGTCGGTTCCGCGCAACTCGACGCCACGTTGGCGCCGCTGAAAAAGATGATGCCCATCGTCGGACTTTTGCACGGCCGGGATCCACAGCAGCAGGATCGCGAATTTGTGCGGATCATGCTCCGCGCTCCAGAGCGGCAGGGTTCGGCCCAGAAGGAAGCGCTGATCCAGCACGTGACCGCCCTCAGCCGCGAAGAATTCCCCGAGGCGCAAGTCACAGGCTTTTTTGTGCTGTTGACGCGGCTCATCGAGAGCATGCTGGGGGACCAGTGGTTGACGTTCATCCTCTCCACAAGCGGTATTTTCTTGATGATGCTGATCGCCTTTCGCAGCATTCCAGTGGCCGTAATCACGCTTATCCCGAATGCTCTACCGATCATGGTGGTGACGGGCTTGTTGGGGTGGTCGGGATTGAAAATCAACATGGGGGGCGCGATGATCGCGGCCGTGTCGATGGGTTTAGCCGTCGATTCCTCGGCACACTACATCACGGCCTTTCGCAGTTTTCGTGCGCAGGGGCAATCGATCGATCAGGCCATGCGCTCTGTACACCAAAGTGTGGGCCGGGCCGTGGTCTTTTCGACCCTGGCGCTGATCGTCGGCTTTACCGCGCTATGCCTGAGCCAGTTCGTGCCGACGATCTATTTCGGCGTGTTGGTAAGCCTCGCCATGATCGGCGGCATGTTGGGCAACCTGGTGATTTTGCCCTTGCTATTGAAATTGATCATGCCGCGCGACGAGTCTCCCGCCGACCCAGCCCCCGGAAGTGCGGAAGCAGATCATGAAGCCACCGCAACAGCGCCCGGATGAGCTTCAGGGCGAAAGTAATCGTTACAGAAAATGAAAGGCCGAAGTCGTCGAACGCCGTGGAAGGGCATTCAACGGCGGACGTCAATCGAATATCGACCGGGCGTCAGGGAGTACTACACGACAGCGCGGATCCGAGATTTTCTCTTGCTCCGCGTGTGATTGCTAACGTTGGACGATCATTCTTGTTCGACTGCTTGATCGAGCACGACGCGGGCAACGATAGACCCATACATTTCCAGAATGGTGTTTTCACGCAATTCCGCAGGTGTCGGCACGATGTCAGTTCCCCAATTGACGAGCCGAAAATGATTGGCCTCCCAATTGCCCAGGAATGTCCAACGGTGGGCGTCGTTTCCCGCCGTCGCGGAAGTGACCGATACCATGCCATCGTTGTCTCCTTCTTGGGCCTGAATGAGATCGTGCGTCAGCCCAAGTAACCCTAGCGGCACTCCCAACGGTCGCGGAGGATCGAAATGGCCCGCGACGGAATAGTAGCGAACTTGCCCAGCCTCCGGAACGAGCCAATTGAATTCGGCGCCCCGGGCCGTCGTCAAATCGCCGATACCGGTCACCCCAAGCGATCCCAGCAAGGCGACCAATCGCGGATCGCGATCCTGAATAACCAGATCGGCAATGGGACTGCCATGATGGGGCGTACCGATCGTGGTTAACGACAAGACGCGATCGGCCAGGCCGAGCTGCGAAATCATGAAACGTGAATCGAGGCCGCCCATGCTGTGGGCCACGATATGGACCCGCTTCCCGACAACATCGACATTCGACGGATTGTCCAAGTAACTCCGCAGATCGTGGGCACGGTCGCTCACACTGCCGGCGGTATTTAACTGAGGTGGATCAGGAACTATGTAATTGTCCTGGCGCAGCGCCTCGGGAATGCCACGAAAGTACGAGGCGATCGTCGTGCCGCCGACGATTAACTGGCCAAATCCGAAGATGCCGTGTACCAACACGATCGGGTCGCTCATGGTTCCTCGGCAGGAAAAACCGTCCGCAAATCGCGTATTCGGATGGTCGGTAGGCCTCTGAGCACACTGCCGACTGCTGATGGCCACAACGGCCAGCGTTGGTTCTACAAGAATTGCCTGCGGACTCAATAACTGCGCGATCTTCCGTCCCGACAACGGGCTCGGTAGATTCAACCGCACCATTCTCTCAGGCGGAGCTTCCCATGCCCGATGATTTACCGGTTTTGTTCGCTCAAGCGTCCAACGTTCCACTGCAATGGCTCGATGTGCTGATCTTAGCCAGCAGCGTCGTAGGCGTAACAGTTTTCGGCATGTGGATCGGCCGCAAGGAAGAAAGTACCGGCGACTATTATTTGGCGGGCAAGACCGTCGCCTGGTGGGCGGTGGCAGGCTCGATCTTCGGCACAAATATCAGTTCGCACCACATGGTCGGCATGATGGGGGCCGGGCTGAAAGAAGGATTTGCGCAGGCGAACTACGAGTTCGGCGCGATCTTCGGGCTGCTGACC
>DASXEJ010000011.1 GCA_036490175.1 Pirellulales bacterium
GGCAGGCTGGACAAGGCCGCCGGGGGAGAACCCCCGGATGACAAGTTCCTAACCGCCAGCGGCGATCGCGGACGATCCGATGCCCCGTAAGAGTGGGGTGCCGAGCAATCGACCAGCCGTAAAGAGTTTTTCGGTCGGGACTTACCAAGGCGGCGGTGAGGCGTAAAATCGTGCGCGATTTCGGCGACCCCTAGGGGTCACCGTGCGTACTATATTTTGGTTGCCGTTTTTACCGACCCCGCACGGGGTTGGAAGGGACGGTCGAGGCGTTTTCGGACAGGGAATCCAAGGCAATTCAGCGAGTTCGAGTACGGCTACTTTCGGAGGGGGGTCTTCCTTCGACGCGGCCGAGCATCGGACAGGTAAGGTGAGGCATGGCACAACGTAAAGATGGAATGTCGAAGATGCGTCAGTTATTGGTCATGCGCCGGGACGCCCTGCGCAAGGCGCTGGCGGGAGATCTAAGTCTATTGAAGCAGCTCCGCGAGCAGAGCGCCGGAGACGTCGTCGATTTCGCGCTCGATTCGGCCCAGGACGAGATCAACTCGCAACTGGCTGAAGTCGAGAGCCGCGAATTGGCACGGATCGAAGTCGCCCTGGAAAGAATGCGCAGTGGCGAATACGGCTTGTGCGAATCCTGCAGTACCAAGATTCCCATGGCCCGGCTCAGTGCCCTGCCATATGCCACGCTGTGCATCGAATGCCAACGCGAAGCAGAGCGGACCGGCGGTGCCGGCGGAGCGGCCGGGGATTGGGGACGCGTAATGGACACCTCCTCGGGCGATGCCGAGATGTCGATCAACGATATCGAGCTGGATGTTTCGTAACGTCTAACGTATTGGACTGCGGACCTTCTTTCGGCAACAATACGCGCTGTAACGAATGCACCTGTGAGCGTTCGAGTATCGCCGGTTTTTTTCCGGGGTTGCTTGGCCGCGGGACTGATCTCGGTCGAGAGCGTTCGGTTTGCCGGGCGCTGTCGTGATTTCTGCCCACCGAAAGCTCCCCGGCGGAGCTGCCAGGCTAAGGAGCAGGCCGGTCTTCAGGGAATACGTCGCGTATGAATCGCAACCGGTCCAAGTTCTATCTCGCCGGGATTCTCTTGGCGGTGGGCACGGCCTTCGGCCTGCTGCTGCACTTTCCAACCGCCGGCCTGGCCGAGCGCAACGGGGATTACCGTACCGTCGCCGCGAACAGCCGTGACCAGCAGTTCGACGCGCTGGCTCACGAGGTTCAGCTCTTCCAACGCCAGGCGAACATTCTCAAGACCGTGATCAAGCTCGTCAGCCCCACGGTCGTCCACATCGATGCCGAGCGTGCCGAGACCCCGGGTCGTCCTAAACGGGGTATGGTCGAGGAAGCCGGATCGGGCGTCATCGTCGAGATGGGGGGCAAATGCTATGTGCTGACCAACCGGCACGTGATCAAGGATCACGGCCGTACCGACATCAAGATTCGTTTGTTTGATAACAACGTGCTGACGCCCGAAAAGATCTGGTCCGATCCCGATACCGATATCGCGCTGATGCTCGTCGCGGCCGAAGATTTGATCCCGGCCCGCATCGGCGACAGCGACGAAGTCGACATCGGTGACGCCGTGCTGGCCTTGGGCAGCCCGTTCGGATTGAGCCGGTCGGTGACGTACGGAATCATCAGCGCCAAGGGGCGGCGTGATTTGAAACTCGGCGACCAAGGTGTGCGCTTTCAGGACTTCCTGCAAACCGATGCCGCCATCAATCCGGGCAACAGCGGCGGACCGCTAATCAACACGCGCGGCGAAGTCGTGGGTGTGAACACGGCCATCGTCAGCAATTCCGGTGGCTTTGAGGGCATCGGCTTTAGCATCCCCATCAACATGGTGATGCGCGTGGCTCATCAACTTGTCGAGCATGGGACAGTCGTGCGCGCCTTCTTGGGCGTGCGATACGACAAAGAATTCGACGCCGCGGCGGCCGCGAAGCTGGGACTTCCTCGGCCCTATGGTGCGCGGGTCGAAGTGCTGACCGAAGGGGGGCCGGCCGAGGCGGCTAGGCTGCTGGTGGACGATATCATCCTGAGCTTCGACGGCATCGAAGTCGAAGACGGAATCCACCTGGTAAACCTCGTCAGCATGACCGAGGTCGGCAAGGAAGTGCCCGTCATCGTGTGGCGCAACGGGCGCGAGGTCAAAGTCACGGCCAAGGTCGGAGACGCGACCAAATACGTGAAAAACACAGCCGTCGACGCCTTGCGTTAGGCTGTATTCTCAGAGTTCAGGATCCTGCTTGCTCGGCAGGCAACATCGCGGGATTCCCCGGCGGTGTGCTGGACCCAATAGGGCCAAGATCCAGGACGCCTGGCCCGAATCTCAGTGGATTGCCGGGTGTCAGCCGGCGTGTGCCGCTTCCGCGATGCCGCGAATGATCACGTCCATGACGGCGGCCACGTCGACTTTTGTGGCGACGTAAAGATTGTGCCTCCACTGCGGCACGGGACGGTGATCGAAGACAATCGCGCCTGTGGTCAACTCGCCCTGCGTTTCGACATCGGCGGCCATCCGCTCGGTCGTGAATAGTTCGGGATGCAACGAAGCGACAAATGCCACTGTATCGTGCAGGTACATCCCTTCCAGGCCATACTCCTGGCGGTGCGTGCGGAAGGCGTAAGGCAGAATGCGTCGCAGAAATCTCCCGACCTTGGTCGACTCCGGCGGCAATCGATCCAACTCACCGAACGTCATCACGACTTGCTTGGTGACGTCGAGCGGAATCAATGTCATGGTCGTGGGCTGCCGCATGACATCTCGTGCCGCTTGAGGATCGCAAAACATGTTGAACTCGGCGGCAGGAGTGACATTCCCTCCGCCAATGGCTCCGCCCATGATCACCATTTGGCCCACCTGGCCCGGTAGTCCAGGATCGCGACGAAAGGCCCCGGCCAGGTTGGTCAATGGGCCCAGGCAGACAATGGTGACCTCCTCGGGGGCAGCACGGACCTCGTCGGCGATGACTTTGGCCGCCGGATGCAGGTGATGCAGTTCAGAGACGGCGAAGCCGCTGTTGCCCAGTCCATCGGCGCCGTAGATATGGCAATTGTCGGCCGGCAGCGTACGATCTGGCAGCGTCGGGGCACCAACCCGCGGCCAGCGCGGCGGATCGAGATTCTCGATAATGGTCTGAACATTGCGGCCGGCGCGCTCAGGCGACACGCTACCCCCCACGGCGGTTACCGCCAGAACCTCGACGCGCGGCTCGAACAGCGCGATCGTCAGTGCCAGGGCATCGTCAATGCCTGGGTCGACGTCCAGAATAATCTTTCGAAGGACCAACCGACCGCCTCCTTGACTGGCAAGCTGTTCCGCGAGCGAATTGTAGGTGGGAATCGCGGTCCAAACAAGAGTAGCACGTGGCACGGCAACTGCCGATTCGTTGACAGCCTTCCCGTCGATTACAACAGAGAGTGTGGCTGGGATCGCCGCACGGTCTGACGATTACCCTGGAGGATTCGCACTTGATCGAAGAGACGCTGGGTAGACTTGCCGCTGGCGAAGACTTGTCGATGGACGACACATCGCGCGCGGTCGAAGCGATCATGCTGGGACTTTGCGCGGATTCAGAGATCGGTCTGCTCCTAAGCGGATTACACCTCAAAGGAGAGACCGTCGCCGAGATCGCCGGAGCCGCCTCCGCGATGCGCCGTCACATGACGCCAATCCATACCTCTCGAGAAGGTGTGCTCGATACGTGCGGCACTGGCGGAGACGGTTCGGCTACATTCAATATCAGCACGGCGGCCGCGCTGGTCGCTGCTGCGGCGGGTGCGCCGGTCGCCAAGCATGGAAATCGCCGCGTCACCAGCACCTGCGGGTCGGCTGATGTGCTGGCGGTTTTGGGCGTGAATATCGAGGCGTCCGTGCCGCTCGTAGAAGCCTGTTTGGACGAGTTGGGTATCTGCTTCTGTTTCGCGCCGTTGTTGCACGGTGCGATGAAGAATGTGGCCCACGTTCGTCAACAGTTGGGGGTGCCGACGATTTTCAACCTGCTCGGCCCGCTGTCGAATCCGGCCCGGGCTCCATTTCAATTGGTAGGTGTCGGGCGCGCCGAGCTACGGCCGGTCTTGGCCGAGGCGCTCGCCATGTTGGGCATCGCGCGAGCCGTGGTCGTCAACGGCGAGGATGGGCTCGACGAAGTCACTCTCAATGGCACGACAAAAGTCACGGAAGTGCATGCGGGCCGAGTCCGGGACTTCACGTGGCATCCCTACGACTTTGGACTCGAGCCGTCGAGCCTGGAGTCCATGCGTGTCTCGGGAGCCGAAGAAAGCGCGTCAATGATTCGCGACGTGCTAGCAGGCAGGCCAGGACCGCAGCGCGATATCGTCGTGCTGAATGCCGCGGCTGCGCTGTGGACGGCAGAACGCGCGCCCACGACCGCCGACGGCGCTCTCCTGGCTGCCGAGGCTATCGATAGTGGTGCGGCGGGCACTCTGCTAGCGCGGCTCGTGCAGAAAACCAATGCCCGCAGTTGAACGCGGTGAACGCTCCATGCGTGGCGGAAACATGCGGGAGCCCGACCTTTCAACACTGCAAGTTTCGCCGGGCGTTGTTCTGCTCGATTCGCCTTGCCCCCCCGTAAGGGTGCGACTAAAATGCCCGCCCTTCCAGGTCGGCAGCTCTGCGCTGGATCTGAAAGTTCGACGAGCCTAACCCAATCGACAGCCGACTATCGTTTCGCGCGAGCAGGAAGCTCTCGTGGGGCGAGCATGCTGTCGTCGGCATCGCCGGTAAAAAAAGACCAACGGCCCCGCAAACCTTGATGGATCACCTCATGTCCGCGGACAGGACGCCGCCGAGTGAGTTTTCTCTGTTGGCGCGCTTGATGGGCGCCATCACGCGCGTCGTCGTGCGATTCCCCATCGCCACCGTAACATTGGGCGTGGCAGTTGGTTGCGTTGCGATATTCCTGGCGGCCACGCGGCTTGGGTTTCATACCAGCCGCCTCGATCTGCTCAATCCCGAAAGCGATTACAACCGCCTGTGGATCGAGTACATCAATGAGTTCGGCGACGATGACGACGCCGTCGTAGTTGTCGAGGGCGACACGCGCGACCAGGTGGTGCCGGTTCTGCAAGAAATCTCGCAGGCGCTATCTCGTCAAGAACGCCTGTTCCACGCCGTTTTGCACGAAGTCGATCTGGCCAAGATCCGCTCCAAGGGATTGCACTATCTACCGCCGGAAGAGTTGCTCGGGCTCGATCGGTTTTTGTCCGAAGTCGGACCGATTCTGGAAGGCAACTGGTCGCTGTTGAATCTCGGTCACATGACCGAGGGCATGTGCATGCGGCTCGAGGCCAGCGCCAAGGCGCCAGCTGACGATGCCAACGCCAATCTCGACAGCGACGCCGATCGTTTCAGCGGCAGCCTGCTGGCCGCGCTGGGCCAAGGCGGACGCTACCAATCTCCCTGGCCGGCCATGCCGCAATCGTTCGCGACCCTCAGCGAACTTTCCGGCGAATACCTGCTGACCAAAGAGGGCAAGCTCGGGTTTGTGATCCTGCGGTTGGCCAAGGGGAAAGATGATTTCGCCGGCGCGACAGAAGCCACAGATGCCCTGCGCGATTTGATCGCCCAGATGTCGGCCCGACATCCCGAAACCAAGATCGGCCTGACAGGGTTGCCGATCATGGAAAACGACGAGATGCGGGCCAGCCAATCGTCGATGATGTGGGCCAGCATACTTTCGATGGGAGGAGTGGCCTGCCTGTTCGTGGCCGGATTCGGCGGCGTGCGGCACGCGCTGTTGGCCAACCTCGTGCTGCTACTGGGCATGGCCTGGGCCTTCGGATACGTCACGTTGGCAGTCGGCCATTTGAACATCCTTAGCGTTTCGTTCACGGTCACTTTGATTGGCGTCGGCATCGACTACGGCGTCTACTATGCCGCGCGGTATTTGCAGCTGCGCGATCAACGACGCACCTGTGCCGACGCGCTGATACGCACTTCGTACGAAGTTGGTCCCGCCATTTTAACTGGCGCCGTGACCACCTCGGTGGCGTTCTTCGCTGCGGGTTTCACGAACTTTACGGGCATTGCCGAGCTGGGCACGATCGCCGGCGGCGGCATCCTGCTGTGTGCGCTTGCCGAGTTGGTTGTATTGCCGGCGGTGATTTGCCTGGTTGATCGCAGCGGATATGGAACGCGCATGCCGGAGAGCCTGCCGATCGATTCGTTCATCAATCCGCTGATGAAAATGCCGCGGACGTTGCTCTTCGTCACCGCGGCCGGAACCATCGTCGTGTCGCTCGGCATGACCCGTTTGTGGTACGACCACAACTTGCTAAACATGCAGCCGGTTGGGCTGGAAAGCGTCGAGCTCGAGCGCAAGCTGCTGGCCGAGAGCGACCAAAGCGTGTGGTACGCGTTGTCGATCGCCGACAGCCGCGAGGAGCTGCTGAAACGTAAGGCCGAGTTCCTCAAGCTCGGCTCCGTGGAGCGGACGGAAGAAATCGTCTCGATGTTGCCTGCCGACCACGAGATCAAACGCTCGCTCATCGCGCGGATCCGCGAACACCTGGTGTCGCTGCCGGAAAGGCCTCCGGTCATTCCCGTCGATCGGCCGGAAGAATTGGGACGGCTACTCGCCCGCGCTCAAGAGCTGATCGCGCGGCGCAACTCCCGCGCCAAGGCGTCCCTCGACTTGGAACAAACTCGCGACAAGTTGCGGCGCATGCAGGTGGCCGAATGCCAGGCCTTGGTCTCGCAATTCCAGCAACATATGGCCGGCGACCTGTTGAGCCGCCTGTACGTGCTGAAGAGCATGGCAAATCCTGAGCCGCCGCAACTGGCCGACCTGCCAGAAAGCCTAACCAGTCGTTTCGTCGGCGCACATGGGCTGCACCTATTGAAGATTTACGGACGCGGAAACATCTGGGATATGGAGGCGCTCGGCAATTTCGTGCACGAAGTGCGCACCGTCGACGCCCGTGCCACAGGCAATCCGCTGCAAGCCTATGAAGCCTCGCTTGAGATGAAGCAGAGCTATGAGAAATCCGCACTGTACGCTTTGACTGTGATCGCGGCACTCCTGCTCTTTGATTTCCGTAGCATTCGCCACACACTGCTGGCGATGCTGCCGCTGGGCATCGGGCTGGCACAAACGTTCGGTCTGTTGGGCCTGCTGGGAATTCCGCTCAATCCAGCCAATATGATCGCGCTACCGATCCTGCTGGGAATCGGTGTGGACGAAGGCGTACACGTCGTTCACGATTTCCTGGATCAGCGCGGTCCTTACCGTATATCGCAATCAACCGCCGTGGCCGTGGTCGTCGACTCGCTGACAACCATTGTGGGCTTTGGCTCTCTGATGATCGCCAGCCACCAAGGGTTGCAAAGCCTGGGGCGCGTGCTGACGATCGGCGTGACCTGCTCGCTGTTCACGTCGATCATCATCCTGCCAGCGATGTTTACCTGGTTCACACGAAATCGGGTCGCAGAGCCGGCGATCGCCACGCCCGAACCCTTGGAAGCGCGGCGGGCGGCGCTACGCCGCCGCTATGACCCGCGCGAGCAACACGGCGCAAGCCCGCATGCGCAGCCTCCGGGCCGCCGGCCGGACGTGCGCAAAAGCGCCGCCTGAGCGTGCGGCGAAAGCGCGTTCCGGCATCTCCCTTTGGTCGCGTCTGCTAAACTGGTCGCATGGATCGCGCGGCGCTGACCACACTTTTGAAGCAGGAAGCACGGCGGCTCGGCTTCGATCTAGCCGGCGCCTGCCCAGCGGTTTCGCCGACGGGCATCAACCACCTGCACGAGTGGCTGCAGGCAGGCTATGCGGGCGAAATGCAATATCTCGCACAGCGTAGCGCTGCCTACGCGCATCCCCGCCACGTGCTAGATGGCGTTCGCAGCCTGCTCGTGCTGACGATGAACTATCGCACCGCCGAGCCGGCGGATGTGGCAGCGGGCCAAGGGCGCTTGTCACGCTATGCCTGGGGGCAGGATTATCACGACACGATTCACGATCGGTTGCACGGGCTGGCCGACTTTCTCCGCGGTGTGATCCCCACGGCGGCCGTGCGTGGCGTCGTGGATTCGGCGCCGCTGTTGGAGCGCGAGTTTGCCCAGCTGGCGGGGCTCGGCTGGATCGGCAAGAACACGCTGCTTTTAAATCGGCAGAGTGGCAGTTGGTTCTTCCTGGCCGCGCTGTTGACCGATGTCGAACTGGAATACGACGCACCGCATGCGACCGATCATTGCGGCACCTGCACGGCCTGTCTGGATGCGTGTCCCACGCAGGCCTTCGTCGCTCCTTACGTGCTGGATAGCCGCCGCTGCATCAGCTACCTGACAATCGAGCTGCGATCGAGCGTCCCAGTAGAACTGCGGCCGGGCTTGGGAGATTGGGTTTTTGGTTGCGATGTCTGCCAGGACGTATGCCCGTGGAATCATCGTGCTCCGACGACCGACCTGATCGACTTTCAGCCGGCCGCCGCGGCGAACCCACTGGACCTTGTCGCACTGTTTGACATGTCGGACGTAGACTTTCGCGCCCGCTTTCGCGGCACTCCGCTGTGGCGAGCGAAGCGGCGTGGCCTGCTGCGCAATGCCGCGATAGTGCTGGGAAACCAGAGACACGACGCGGCATTGCACGCACTTATCCGGGGGCTCGACGACGACGAGCCACTGGTACGTGGCGCGTGTGCCTGGGCGCTGGCACAGCTTGAGCAGCCGCGGGCGATTCTTGCCGTGCGGCAGCGGTTGGAAATAGAAACCGACGCAAACGTACGCACCGAACTGACAGCCGCGATTCAAGCCGCGTCGACGCACTCTACGTCTGCGTTTACCGAACCGTCGGGACCTGCCGGAGCATAGTTACCCGGCCGGTCCTCGGCATAGAACCGCTCGAGCACCAGGGGCCATTCGTCAGCAGTGCTTACCGAGATGAACGCGTCTCGCACCAGCTTGCCATCGGGATGGAGTTGCGAGTATTTGATGCCGAACTTGCGCATCTGCCGGCCGCAAGCGTTGGGCCCATAGATTTCCTCGGCGCGCCGGTAGTGATCGCGAATCACTTCCCGTTGCTCATGTACGCTGGGCGGGGTTGGCAGGGGTAGGCCTTCGGACAGCGCACGCGCTTGCGCGAAAATCCAAGGGTTGCCGATCGCTCCGCGGGCGACGGTCACGCCATCGACGCCGGTCTCGCGCATCATGGCCAGACAATCGGCCGCAGTGAATAGGTCGCCGCTCCCCAACACCGTGCGCATGCCGGCATGCTGCTTTACCTCGCGGAGGAATTCCCAGCGGCTTGGGCCCACGTAACGTTGCTCGACGGTTCGCCCGTGGACCGTGATCGCCGAAACGCCGCGGGCAAAGGCCCCATCGAAGATTTCAAAGAACCGATCGCGGCTCTGTTGGCTGTCATCAATGCCGCGGCGCATTTTCACCGTCACCGGCTTATCCGGAGGAACGTGCTCGCGCACGCGCGAGACGATTTCGAGCGCCGTTTCTGGCTGGCTAAGCAGGAACCCGCCGCGGCAACGGCCCAAGACCTTCTTCACCGGGCAGCCGAAGTTGATATCGATCACGTCGTAGCCGGCTGCCGCCATTTGTGCCGCCGCGGGGCCGAATTCCTCGGGGTCGCTCCCCATCAACTGCCCGCCCACCAGATGGTCGTCGGCGGCAATGCGAAGGAATCGCAGGCGGTTCTTGCGGCGGGCTTGCAGAACCACCCGATCCAGCACGACTTCGCACAAGGCGTAGGTGGCGCCCAACTGGCGGGCAATATGCCGCATCGCGCCGTCGCTATAGCCCGACAATGCCGCTTGGACGATCGGAAAGCCGATCTTAACGTGTCCGATCTGTAAATCAGGAAGCGACGAGGTCATGGCTCGATTCTGGGCCGAAGCGGGCCTTGCGGTCAAGGGTCCGCCACGGCCGGTTCCCCAGGCTCTGTTGATGCGATTTCTCCGCGCTCCCGAATTCGTTGCCTCGGGAGTCCAATCGCTCAACCTGCGCCCCCAAGTTATTCAGCTTCTCATCCAACCGCTCGTAACCGCGTTCGAGATGGCCAATTCTATGGACGACTGTCATTCCCTCGGCCGCCAAACCCGCCAAAACCAGTGAGGCGCTCGCCCGCAGATCTGTTGCTACGACGCGAGCGCCCTCCAGTTGCGATACGCCAGTCACGATTGCGCCGCCGGCAGTACGTCGGACTTTCGCTCCCAAGCGGGCAAGCTCACGAACGTGGTGAAATCGCTGGGGAAAAACCTGGTCTGTGATCTGACTACGCCCGGGGATCAAGCTCGCGAGCGCCGTAAATTGCGACTGCATGTCGGTCGGCACATGCGGATAAGGGCGCGCCGTCAATTGAATCGGTCGGCGAAAGTCGGTGGTGGAAGTCAGAGTGATGGAGTCTTCGTGCAGGCGCACGCCGAAACCAGCGTCGGCCAACACTTCGAGCACGGCGGTCATATGCTCGGCAATGACGCCGCGAACGGTGACCTGGCCGCCAGTGATCGCGCCAGCACAGAGCAGTGTGGCTGCTTCGATACGATCGGGTATCACGCGGTGCCCGCCTCCGCCAAGTTGCTCGATCCCCTCGACTACGATCGTTTGCGTTCCCAACCCTTCGATACGGGCACCGATTCTCGTTAAAAACTTCCCGAGGTCGACGATCTCGGGCTCGGTGGCGGCTCCCGTAATCACCGTCGTACCGCGTGCCAGCGTGGCGGCGCTCAGGACGTTAGCCGTGCCGGTGACCGTTGGTCCCCAGGGGCCGGAGAGATGGATCCGCGCGCCAGTGAGTCGCCGGGCCTGGGCCACGACACATCCGTCGCGGACTTGTATGTCGGCTCCCAGTGCAGCGAGTCCGCGCAGGTGCAAATCAACCGGCCGATCGCCGATCGCGCAGCCGCCAGGCAGCGGAACGATCGCCTGGCGGCGTCGCGCCACGAGCGGCCCCAAAACACAAAAGCTGGCCCGCATGCGGCGCATCAAACGCCCGTCGGCCTGCACGAGCGTCGCGTCCTTGTTTTCGAGCCGTAGTGACTGAACGCCTTGATGACGCACGGAAACACCCAAGCGCCTCAGCATTCGAGAGAGCGTGGCAACGTCGAGGAGGTCAGGCACACCGTCGAGCAAGACCGGTTCGTCGGCCAGGATCGCGGCAGCCATGATCGGCAGCGCCGCATTTTTCGCTCCGCTGGCATCGACGGCACCGACGAGCGGCACGCCACCTGTGATCTGAAAAGCATCCATGCTTCACTCGCGATAGGTTGTAGGCGATGCGGCTGCCAGAACAAAGAGAAACCACGAATCACGCTAGTCACACGAATAAAGAGGTCTGCCGTGAACCTTTCCCTATCTCTTATCTCATATTTCTTATTCGTGTGATTCGTGGTTCCCCTTCCCTCGTATCACTAACGCTGGATCGCCAAGATCTACTTGTGCGATGGTAGCGTTATTTACGGCGTGCCTGGACGACGCGGGCCAGACCGGCCAGATCTTTGATCGTGGATATCTGGTCGAAATGCGTGTCATTCTCCAGCAGTTGCCGCACGTCAGCTTCGATCATAGGGCTGATCTCGGTCAAGAGCCATCCGCCCGGAATCAGTCGCTCGGCCGCCTGGGAAATTAAACGCTGAATGATTTCGGTGCCGCGCGGACCGGCAACTAGCGCCGTGCGTGGCTCGAAATCGCGCACGTCGCGTGCTAGCTCCGCCCATTCGCTCTCCGAAACGTAGGGGGGATTGCTGACAATGAAATCGAACTTCGTCGCGGCTGGCAATGACGCTAGCAAATCCCCTTCGACAAAGTCGACGCGGTCGGCCACGCCGTGTTGTGCCGCGTTGTCGCGCGCGACGGCCAGCGCCGCCGGGCTAAGATCGATCGCGGTCACACGGCACGTTTTAATGCGCTGGACTGCACAGATCGCGATGATGCCGCTGCCGGTACCAACATCGGCCACCCGCAACTGCGGCGCTTTCTCCGGCCTCTCGACTTCCGCGGGCGGAGTCGGCTGTGCTGCCATGGAATCGTCGGTTGCGCTGTCGCGGTTGGCCATCAAGTCCAGCAGCCTGACGACGAGCAGCTCGGTCTCGGGGCGCGGAATCAGTACGTCCTGCGTAACGCGAAAGGGGAGCGAATAGAACTCCCTACGGCCCACCAGGTAGGCCACCGGCTTTCCTTCGGCGCGCTCGCGCACCAGTTCACGGAACCGCGTGCGAATAGCATCCTGCGGAACTTCGTCGAATGACGTATAGAGCTCGATCCGGCGGCAATGCCGTGCTTCGGCCAGCAATATCTCGGCGTCCAAGCGAGGGCTGTCGGCGCCGCGATCCTTGAGGAACTGCGTTGTCCAGGCAAGCAGTCGGCCGATTGTCCACGGGTCGGCGTCTGGCATGTTCGGCAAACCGTAGGCAGTTGGCTTTAATCAGTTACCAATAGCCGATCGTCAGGATTCACACCAGTCAGGAACTGGCCACCGATTACCGACCACTACCAAGGCACCCTCACTCTACCGTTCCCATCGACGAACGTTGCGACTGCCGGTCGTGGTCGATAAGAGCTTCGGTTACCGGAATCAGATCGCCGGCCATAATATTCGACAGCTGATAAAGCGTCAGTCCGATGCGGTGGTCTGTCAGCCGGTTTTCCGGAAAGTTGTACGTGCGAATTTTTTCGCTTCGAGCACCGGTCCCCACCATGCTCTTGCGCTCGCTAGCCCGCTTTTCGTCTTCGGCTTTGCGCTTCATTTCGTAGACGCGTGTCTTGAGCACGCGTAGGGCTTTCGCCAGGTTCTTGTGCTGGCTTTTCTCGTCCTGGCAACTGACGACGATGTTCGTCTCGTAGTGCGTCAGCCGCACGGCCGAGGCCGTCTTGTTGACGTGCTGCCCGCCCGGCCCACTTGCGCAAAACAGATCCTTGCGATAGTCGTCAGGCTTGATGTCGATTTCGACGTCTTCCGGCTCCGGCATGACGGCCACGGTGGCCGTCGAAGTCTGGATGCGTCCTTTGGCTTCGGTCTCCGGGACGCGCTGCACACGGTGCACGCCACTTTCATATTGCATCTCGCGATAGACACCTTCGCCCGAGATGCCCAGGATGAGCTGCTTGAAGCCGCCGAGCTCGGTGGGGTTCATGTCCAGGATTTCGATCTTCCAGCCCTTGCTGTCGGCGTAATGTTTGTACATGTCGTACAGGTCGCGGGCGAAGAGACCGGCTTCGTCGCCGCCGGTGCCGGCGCGAATTTCCATGACGCAGCGGGTGCGATTGGCGTCCTCGCCGCCGATGGTCATGTCCAGCAGCTCGTTCCAAAAGACTTCGCGCTGTGCGATCAGCTCGGGGAGTTCGGCCTCGGCCAGCTCGCGCATCTCAAGGTCCGGCCCGGCGATCATCTCGCGTGTTTCAGAGATTTGGGCGTTTAGCTCTTTGAAGCGGCGATACTTGGTGGCCAGCTTGGCCAGCGACCCGTGCTCGCGGTACACCGCGGCCATCTTGGCCCCGTTGGCCTGCACCTCGGGATCGAGCAACTGTTTTTCCAGCGTCTCGAAACGCGTCAGCGTTTGATCTAGTTGATCCCTCATCTTGGCTCACTCGGAAATCGACCGGGGGCGCAGCAACGCACAGAGTCGCAAACACCCGTAGGGACGAGTAGCACAATCGCGGGCGCACAGCGCCCTGCGAACGCAAGAATGGGCGCGTGAGAAGCTAGGTCTCGGCAGCTTGGGCCTTGGCTGCCTTGCCGCCCTTCTTACCGCGTTCAACACTGGCGTAGCCGGTACCGGCGAACTTGCTCTTGAATTTCTCGATGCGACCCGCCGCATCCACATATTTGAGCTTGCCCGTGAAGAACGGATGGCAAGCGCTGCAAATATCGACCTTCAATTCCGGCTGCGTGCTACGGGTCTCAAAAGTATTGCCACAGCCACACTTAACGTGTGTCTCGCCATACTTGGGATGGATGCCCTTTTTCATGACCCACTCCTCGCTGATGCCTGCACAGAGGCAAATACTTGTCGATCTAGCCTGAAAGGAAGGTACAAGTCTACCCGTGCCTTGGTCCTCGGGCAAGGTCTCCGCCGCAAGCTTAATCGGCCGTAGGCTGGGCCGCCTCAGACGGCTTGCTGGACTCTTCCAGGCGACGGGCCCGCAGCAAATTGCCATTGCGCTGCGCGGACAGGTCGGCCCGATAATAACGGATCGCCTCCTCGGTCTGCCCCTGTGCCTCGTAGGCGCGGGCCAGGTTGTAACGGGCGCCAGCCGTCCAGGGACCGTCAGGGAAGGCTTCCAGGGTGCGCGTCCGCAGATAGTCGATGGCCGCGCCATAGTTGCCGCGCTCGTAGGCCACTAGGCCTAGCCAGTAACTGGCGGTTTGTTTGGCCGCACGTATCTGCACCAGGTTGGCCTCCACGCGCTCGCGATCCTTTTCTGGCGCCTTGGCGCGATAGGTTTTCAGGTCGGCGTCTGGCGGTCGCGCGGCCTGATACTGGGCATTGGCTCCCTTGTCGCCGTCCAATGTACCCACCAGGTGCAACACCCGAGCCTGCCATAAAATTGGCGTGGGCTGTTGGAATTGGGCAAAGTCGAGTTGAGCCTTTTGCTGAGTCTCTCGATCGGCCTTCATCAGCCCATCGATCCGTTGGTAAGGGAGCGGCCACAAATTGACAGTATCAATATGCGGATGGGCTTTGACCCGTTCGGCAAGTCTCGACGGTTGAACGGTCAGCACCAGAGATTCTTTGCCGGGCAGGTCGGCGCCGACCAATTGCATGCGACGCGAGATGTACATGGGCGAACCCTCGATCAGCGCCGTTACGTGCTCTAAATCCGCGCCTTTGACCGGGTAGATGCGCTGCTCGTCGACGTCCAGGTTGCGCAGCAACTTCTCATCGGCCAGCAGATCTTTAAGGGTCGCCACAGGCTTGCCGTCGGGTCCCGGTAGGGGCATTCCCAGGCGAGTGTCGAACAAATACAACTCGCCGTCGACCAGCACGGCCGGCAGCCAAGGGCGTAGCGCTTCGCCGGGTTCGTTCCCCGGTAACGCAAGCATGACGATTTCGAGCCCCTGCTGGCGTCCCAGCAGAACGAACAGCCAGGCCCGATCAATGGCCGTGCCGCGTCCCAGGATCAGAGTATCGCGTGCCAGATAAGGCACCACCGCGGCGGTATCGCGCTCGATCTGGATATTGCGTACAACCCAGTCGAACAGCCCTTGGGCGATGGCAATGGGTTGGCTGTCGGCACCCCGCGCGCGGTTGGCGATTTCATTCAGCCAAACGACCAGTTGCAGATCGGCGCCGTCGCTTAGCGGGAAACTCAATGCGCCGAGACTTTGCAATGGAGGCAGGCCGCGCAATTCTTCGGGCAATGTTTCGACCAGCGGATCAGCGTGCCATTCGTCAGTCGCTGGATTGTGCTTGATCCATTGATTGAGGCGATCGACGACGGTCTTCAGGGCGTCCGCCGTCTGAAATTCTTCCGTCGTTCGCAGCACCGAGAACGCGTAACGAAGATTCTCCTCGTTCATCTCGGTGCGGGCCGTCGCCGAATTGCGTTGTTGCGAACGGCGAGTGCTGTTGGTGTCCTGGCAACCCACGAGCACGAACACCGCGATGGCCATGACAATGACGCCTGAACCCCAAACAGACCGCGCGCGAACCGGCCCCACTGTCGCAGGCTCGCCTACGCTGCCAGGCGCATTCGGCGGCGCTAATTGCTGCATCACCTCACGGGTAAGTCGCACTAGAATTTCTCCACGACCGCACGGATCGCAAGGATGCGGTCGATCAGTGCCGGAAACTCGTCGAGCGGCACCATATTAGGGCCGTCGCTGGGGGATGTATCCGGCTGGGGATGGGTTTCAAAGAATAAGCCATCGACACCAATCGCGGTTGCCGCCCGGGCCACGGGCTCGACCATGGCCCGGTTTCCGCCCGTTGCCGTACCGAGCCCGCCGGGCTCCTGAACACTGTGCGTGGCGTCGAAAATAATGGGCGTGCCCAAGGCCCGCATCTGTGGGATTGATCGCATGTCGTTCACCAATCGGCCGTAGCCGAAGAACGTCCCGCGCTCGCAGAGCAGGATGTCCTTGCAGCCGGCCTGCTCCAGCTTCGAGATCACATGGCGCATGTCCCACGGCGCCATGAACTGTCCCTTCTTCACGTTCACCGCGCGGCCCGTCTGGGCCGCGGCCATCAGCAGGTCGGTCTGGCGGGCGAGGAACGCGGGAATCTGTAGTAGGTCGCAAACCTGGCCCACCGGCGCGGCCTGCCACGATTCGTGAATATCGGTCGTCACCGGCAGGCCGGTCGCCTGCTTGACGCGGGAGAGCACGGCCAGGCCCCCCTCTAACCCCAGGCCGCGGAACGCATCGCCGCTGGTGCGATTCGCCTTGTCGAACGAGGCTTTGAAGACCACCTGCACAGGCAACTCGCGGCCGAGTCGAGCGAGCCGCTCGGCAATGCTGACCGTCAGCTCTTCATTTTCAATGACGCAGGGCCCGGCAATTAGCAGCAGCGGTTGGCCCTGGCCGCACAAATAGGGCCCGATCCGGGCGGGGTTGGCTGGCACGTTGCGTGTTCCTCGGCCGGCGAGAGTGATATGTGTGGCACCAGGTCCGATATTCCCGATCGGCAGCTAGCGCACCCGCACAGAAAGAGGCATTCTACTTAAGCGGGCAGAGGGCAGAAAGCCAAGCAATGCCTGCCCTTGCTACGGACGATAGGGCGTCCTGGTTTGCCACAAGTGCATGCGCCGGCAAAGGGATCGGGTGTCTGCCGACATTCTTCGACTAGTGCCCACGTCGGGCCGGAATGGACTGCCGGTCTCAGATTGATACAGTCTCGACTTTGAGACGGCCATCTGTCAGGAAAAGGCCCGAGTGCATCATCTCTATACAGCAATTTTGCGCGGTCCGCGCCAGAACGACCCACTCCTGTTGGGACTCTTAAGTCCTTGCAATAGAAAATCTTAAGAGCCTGAATAATCGCTAAGTTCTTACGGCGATGGCGCTCGGATCGTTCGGTTGCGAGGCTGGACGCGATCGCCGAGCGCGCCAAGCGACGTTCGGCACGCCGCGTGCATTATAAGAAAGACAGAACCGGCCACTAAAACCGGTTCCTAAATGAGACTGGCCCGCGGGGCCTCTGACGACTACCGGCAGGATGGTTGACTTGCCCCTGGCCATCCGGCAATGCCATTGTGGATGTGGCGCGTCAGAGGCCCCCGTTTTTTTGCCCCACCTGGGTTTTGTACCCGGGCGAGCCAGTGGAAGTTTCGTCTGCTCTCTATGCTACCGTGATTTGTCGGTGGGGACACGAACTTTTTTTGGGCAAATCTGGTGGCGCCGGCGCGCCTACTTTTCTGTGGAACAGGCGCGCGTATTTGATGCCGTTCGCGGGGGCTGAGTTGGGGCCGCTCGGCGGCGGGCCACGCGGCTTCCAGTCTCCCGGCGATGTCCCAGTTGCCCGCTCTGCGGCGCGTTGACCGCCCTAGGGCGCCTGCTACTCTGATCCGGGGACATAGTGCCCTGACGGCAACTCTGCCACGGTAGCCTTATGAAGATCCATGCGATCCAGACCGGCAGCGTGCGCATCAAAAGCAGCCAGCGTGTCGGCCGCGGCCGCGGTCAAATGCGGCAGTTGCACGTCCTGTTTGACCGGGCATGGACCGAATGGTTGCCAATCTATGCCTGGGCGATCGAAACGTCCGAGGGGACGATCCTGGTCGACACCGGCGAGACCGCCAGAACCGCCCTGCCCGGCTATTTCCCGCGCTGGCACCCCTACTTTTGGCTGGCCGTGCAATTGAGCGTAACGCCCGAGCAGGAAATCGGCCCGCAGTTGCATGGGCTGGGGATCGATCCGCTTGAGGTGCGAAAGGTCGTTCTGACCCACCTGCACACCGATCACGCCGGCGGTCTGGAGCACTTTCCGCGGGCCGAGATTCTTGTCAGCCAGCCAGAATATCGCGCCGCCGAGGGACTGGCGGGCCAGGTGCGCGGTTACCTTCCGAACCGCTGGCCAAAATGGTTCCAGCCCCGCTTCATCGAGTTCCAGAAAAGTGCGGACTGCGCCCCCTTCGAGCGCAGTGCGCCGCTGACCACCGATGGTGCGGTGATGATCGTGCCAACGCCAGGGCATACACCGGGGCACGTTTCGGTGATCGTGCGCGACGGGGACACTAGCTATTTCCTGGCTGGCGACACGACATATTCCCAGGATGCGCTCCGCGACCACCTGGTCGATGGCGTGAGCCCAGACGCGGCCACCGCGCTGCGGACGATTCAGACCATTCTCGGCTATGCGAAGCAGCATCCCACGGTCTACCTGCCCGCGCACGACCCAGAATCGCCCGCCCGATTGCGGCAAGTTTCGACCGTCTGAAATGCCGGCAGAATGTGTCGCAGCCGATTGCCGACGGCACATTGCCTAGTATGCACTGCCGCAGGCGGGCCATGGGTTTAGACGCGGCCAGCGACGCCCGTATGAGCATTGCGGACCGACGCAGTCGCTTGCGCGGACGATTGCCCGCCGGCCTTGACGGGCGGGGATGGACTACGTAGCTTCAAATGCTTCCCGATAGCGGCGATTCAGCTTCATGGTGGTCATAACGCCACTCTCGGCCGAACGCTGCATCGGCAGCCGGCCAGCGTAGCTTCAATTGGCAGAGCACCGCATTCGTAATGCGGGGGTTAAGGGTTCGACTCCCTTCGCTGGCTCTTCAGATGGCTCATCACAACTTGTTTGTGGTGAGCCTTTTGCGTTTACGGTGCGGGATTTCTTGCTCGTGCCAGGGTGATTGCCCATCTTCTCTATTTTATCACCAATACGCAGGATCACGCACGAATCAGCAGGAGTTGGTGCAACATTTGGAGCAACGGGGAGCAACGGAAGAACGTCTAGCGCGTCTCTGACGGCAAGTAGTTTTGGATCGGTGTAGACGTTCATTGTTAGGCTGATGTCACTGTGCCG
>DASXEJ010000012.1 GCA_036490175.1 Pirellulales bacterium
AAGCCCGGCAGGCCCGCGCCGATATGCTTGTCGTCGCTACTTCGCGACAACAAGGCTATGGCGGCGAGTTCGCGAGTGGAGTCGTCGCATTCCGTCACATTCTCCCATTGTCCAAAGCGCGCGCTCTGCAATACGTGAGTCGGTATGCTGACGCACGTTTCGGCGCGAGCGATCCACCCCGCGCGCAAGATATTGTTGCGACGTTGCGCAGGAGCGCCGCCAACGACCTTACGGCACAATTGATGGTATCGCCGCTGCAAGTCACATTTATGGCTACGGTCGTAGCAGCGAGCGGGGATCCCGGCGAAGACAGATGGCAACTCTTTCAAAAATACTACCAGACTATCTATGATCGGGAGCGGCAAAAGGCGGTACCACCTTACGACAGGGTACTGAGCAAGCAGCAAACTATCATTGATCGGTTGCACCACGATGTCGGCTTTTGGTTGCAGTACGAGGGCGAAAGCGCCAGCGATGGCTCGGTTAGCCTTTCGATCGATCGGTTCCAGCACCTGGTCGAGGGTTACCTGTCCGAAGCTGGTAAGCGGACCGCGGAACGAAACGAACTCGTCAGGCAGATAACAGAAGCGGCGAGGCAACGGCTCGTATTCCTCACGAGTCGCGTCGACGGCGAATTGTCGTTCGATGTCCGGTCTCTTCAGGAATATATGGCCGCGGAGTGCTTGATGACCGGGCCTCCAGACGTGATACGGAACAGGCTCGTAGCGATCGCCCCGAACGCTTATTGGCGCAATGTCATTTTATTTGGTATTGGTAGGTGTTTCGGTGACGCGCAATCGCGGCACCTCCAGGACTTTGTACGGTCCTTGTGTGAAGACATGAACAACTCGTCTGATCAGGTTGTCGCTCTCACCCGTTCCGGGTCGGAGCTTGCGCTCGACGTCTTACAGAGCGGAATAGTCCGCGAGAGCCCGAACCATGCACGCCATCTTACACGGGTCGCGCTTCAGATGCTCGCGCAACCAGAGTCCTCGGACGAACATGAAGGGGTGGCAACCACAAGTCAGCGGTTGGCGACCGTCTACAACGAAGACGTAGCTAATGTATTCGAGGCCGAGGTGAAAGTGCGCACTGGCCAGTCTGAAATCAGTTTGGCGCTCGGCGGGTGGGCGCTGCTAAGCCGGCTTGCTGCGATGGAGATTCCTTGGGCGCGCGAACGCGCTGAACAGAAATGGCCAGCCGATACGGCGTCGCGGATGGCGATCTTTCGTGTGGCGACCGCGCATTTCAGTGACAATCCGTGGCTGAACGAAAAGCTCGATGATGCGTTGGCAGGACTGAAAGTGAGTCAATTCACGGAATTGCTGGCCAAATGTGGCGAACTTATGTCGCCAAGGCGGCTGTTGTTGCTTTCCCGTCTATTCAGTAGGTCAGCAACCTCAATAGAAATTCCCTTCCGATTTTCCAGATCAAATCAAGGTGGTTTTTTCTTCAATTTAGCCAGCGTTGACTCCTTGGGCGATTTGCTTATAGGCACGTCGACGCACGGCGGAGATTGGAACGACCTGTCTCTCCCAATTCCAGAATGGCTGCCTATCACCTCCCTGCGAGACTACTCCGTTGATCCGAGCCACACAACCCTTTCACTGCTGCTACGAAACTGTGCAAGCGACGGTTGGCAGGCTGCCCACCGGCCTCACCTGGCTCGGCTGCCGTGGCCAGTCGCGGCGTGTCTGTTCGCCGCTGAGTCGGGCGCTGATTTGCTCGCGATGGCCGACGAATTGGAGCGGGGGCTCTTTGGCTTTGTTGACGACTGGCGCGCCGCAGAGAGTCGCTGGAAATCGGCCGGGATCAATTCGAGCGACTTTGACGTGCCCTATGACCGTCTTCGGCCCTTTGATGCTAAAATTGCGGTGCGTGGCTTTCCGGTCGGGCAGTGGGGGCTTACCGCTGAAATACGAACCCACCGCGACCAAGCTATCCGCGAGCTACATACGCTCACCCAAACCGTCTCGGCACCTCAATTCGTACAATTGTTTGCATGGCATTTATGCCGTGCGTCTGCGCATACCGGCGGCTTAGTGCGCTGTGTGACACCCACTGAGCTGCGACGACTGGTCGAATCTGATACCCGGCATTACTGGTACGAGAACGTGGTCGGCGTCCCAAAAAACGCCGAGGACCTACCAGGCTGGATCGATTTTTACGATTACATCGGGCGCCTTAACACATTGGGCGTGTACTTTCGCGCCGAAAATAACGACGATGAATGGGCCAAAGTGTGGCAGGCGGAGCTCGAGTCCCGTCCGGAAAAGCTGGGGCTTTTACGGCTCTTAGGCCGTTTGGCTTCCGTCGGCGCGCTGCCAGTTACCTCTTCGATTCTCAGCCACAGCTTTATGTCGGACACAAGCTTAGAGCCGAGGTTTCGATTGGCCGGATTGTTGGTTCGACTCGCGAACCAACCAATTACGGACGAAGAAGCGCGCGACATCGCTGGCCGCGCAATTAACTTGATACATCCGCCGGCCGAGCCGGGCGCAGATCGACTCCTATTCATGACAATCGAGCGTCGGCTGCGGACTGATCCTTCGATGGCGCGACTAGTCCTGGAGTTGCATAAAAAGATGCCGACCGCCGTTGAGGGTGGAACGGCGAATTGCGAGCGGCTGCTGCGCGAGCTGCTCCGTACAACGCAGAGCGATCTTCAGGGGCCCAATAGGCTTGCGGCCCTCCAGCTTCCCACAATTGCGATGCTAAACTAGGTCCGTGCCGGGCTGAGCCCGCGGTAATTCCGTCGAATATTTTCCGGATTGAAGGCGATAAGTGACGCATGCCGTGCGTCTGTTAGCTGATACGAAGTGCAGAGCATCTCTATCTTTTACGGCGGCCAGTGGCCCGAGGAATTGTCATCATGCGGCTCGTTTCATCGAAGACCCTCATCGCGTTCGCCCTGCTGACGGCCTCGAGCATCACCACTGCCGGGGCTTTCGCGGCCGACACGGCTGACGAGCCGCAGACGCTCATGGCCGATCGCGGCAAGCTCTTGCTCAGCGACGATTTCAGTTCGCTGCCGGGCAAGCCGTGGACGATGGCCAAGGGCCATTGGCAAATCGTCGACGGGGCCTTGCAAGGCGCGGAAGTCAAATCCGAGA
>DASXEJ010000013.1 GCA_036490175.1 Pirellulales bacterium
CCGTCAGCACGATTGCCAAGGATGCGGGCCTGCCGGGCACGTCCCGTTGGATACGTCGTGGTGCCGCGAGCCTGGTCGAGAACCAGAAGGCCGGCAGCGCCTGGAAATTCCTCAATCACTCGGTCCCGACCTTGTTTGAGAACCATTATCGAGTTGAAAGGCTCGTCGATCCTAACCCTATCGCGCCACCGGAGGTCGCATTCCCTGAGGCCCTTGCAGACCATCCACAACCACCGATCGCAATCATTGATCCAGTCGAACAAGAAAGGCGATGGGAACTCAACAGAATCGCAACCAAACGGTGCAGGGATCGCAAGAAGGCGGAGAAAGGCGGCGCCGCATGACCGATGCCGACCTTCTCGCAATCCTCAAGAAGTTGAGGAGTGTCAAGGACGGCACAGTGTTTGAAACGCATCAGGTTCGCTTGGTGCTATCCCACGCCACCAAAGTCGAACAGAAGCTCGCCAAGCGGCACGAACGGCTCTGGCAACTACGCAGAGCGGCGGAGAAGCAATTCTTAGCGGGCTGGCCCGATATCAGCCCGTGGAAAGAGTAGCAGCGTAGCAGCCGCAGGACCCACCTTGAAACATGGGCCCTGGCCGCCCCGGTCGGTGAATCCGGGGCACTTTTCAACTCCGCTGCCGCCTGCGGGCGCTGGCGGGGTGCTTTCAATTAAATCGATTCGAGGAAAGGTGAGACATGGCAAAGGGGAAAAAGGTACGTGCGTTCTATGAGATCCACACCGAAGGTGAAGGGAGTTCTTTCTTTTCGTTTGAGGACATCATCGAGAGCGACGACATGCGCGAGCAAGTCGCAAGCATGGCATTGGCAAAGCTCGTCGAGGTCAGTCGGCAGTATAAGGACGCGCTTCAGCTATTCGCGGAAAGAAAACATACGCCAGTGGTTGATGCTGCGCTTAGGCATTTGACCGCAATTAGCAAGGACAGAAAGCTTCTCGGTTAATTCGGCCAAGCGGCCGAGGAAGGTGACACATGGCAAGTATCTCAACAGACGGCAAGGGCAACCGGCGAATCCTGTTCGTCGACAAGGCCCGCAAACGTCGCTGCGTGCGACTCGGCAAGATGCCGATGAAATCCGCCGAGAAGGTCTGCACCAAGATTGAGGCGTTGAACTCGGCCGAGACGGCTGGCAATAGCCCTGATCGTGAGACAGCGGAATGGCTGAGAACCCGCGACACCCGGCTTTACGACAAGCTGGCGGCTGTGGGGCTGGCGCCGGAACGAGCCGCCAGGGAAGCATCGACGCTGGGGTTGTTCCTTGATCGATACCTTGCGGCCAGGACTGACATCAAGCCCGGCACCCGTGTCCTGCTCGAACGTGTCCGGGCCAGCCTTGTGGAGCACTTTGGCGCCGGCAAACTGCTCGCAGCAATCTCCCCTGGCGATGCCGATGAGTTCCGCCTGCACCTGCAAGAGACCATCGGCGAGAACACCGTTCGTCGCATGTGTGGCCGGGCAAAGCAATTCTTTCGTGCGGCGGTACGCAAGCGATTGATCGACCAGAACCCCTTTGCCGATATGCGGGATTGCACAGTGCAAGCAAACCGCAGCCGAGAATACTTTCTGAGCCGCGACGACGCCGACAAGGTGCTGGCAGCGTGCCCTGACGCCGACTGGCGGCTGATATTCGTCCTGGCGCGCTACGGCGGCCTGCGGTGCCCCAGCGAGCATCTAGGGCTAACCTGGGGCTGCGTCGACTGGGAGCGTGGCAGACTGCGTGTGCCGAGCCCTAAGACGGAACGACACGAAGGGCGCGAGGCGCGCTGGATTCCGCTGTTCCCAGAGATCCACAAGGAACTCGATGCGTTGTGGCAGCAGATTCCGGAAGGGACGCCCGGCGATGCGCCGATCGTTACTCGTTATCGGTTACAGACCCAGAATCTTCGCACGACGCTGAAGATCATCATCCGGCGGGCAGGGCTGGAGCCGTGGCCGAAGCTGTTCCAGAACCTGCGCAGCACGCGCGAGACCGAGCTGGCCGAGACGTTCCCGATTCATGTGGTATGCGCGTGGCTGGGGAACACGACGGCAATCGCAGCTAAGCATTACCTGCAAGTCACCGAAGAACACTTCGCCAAGGCGTCGGAAAAAGCGGCGCGCAAACAGGCGCAGTACGCGGCGGTAACGGCGGGTATCGACGAGAAACCGGAGAGCAGCGCGAAGCAAAACTACCCAGCAGTACCGCTTTATACCGCTGCACACGGCGAATTCAGTGGCCCCGCAGGGGTGCGAAACGTTCTGGGAAAAGAAGTGCCTCAACCGGGAAAGCCCCCATTTTGCCGCGGCAATTGCCGGGATCCTGGCCGAAGGGGGGTAAAGTGGCGATTCGAGCGCAAAAGAATGTAGCGCTAAAATCTGCGGGCGGCCATGCGAGGCCTAAAACCGATGGCGGCCAGAACCGCTAGTTGTGCCAGCGTGGCTTTACGACCAGCAGCGTCCGATCGCGAGGCGACGGCAAATGCGGCGCGGAAATCTGAAAGCGCAGTGCGGCCGCCAGCTCTCGCGCGCTCGCTTGCGATTTATCCGCCGCCAGACGCGCCATGGCTGACAGGTCGAGCGGGCCGGCCGCGCCGTTCAGCAGACGACTATCGACGATATCGCTGCCGTTCAGCACCAGCAGCGTTTCGCCCGGCTTGATGGCGTGCAGTTGCGGCTGGTAAGAGGTGTTCGGATCGCGTGCCAGCGGCAACGACACACGAGATAATAGTTGCCAACCATTCTGCCGCGCGAGCAGAGCCGTGACGTCGCCAGCGGTTGCCAGGCGAATATGGCCCGTGCCATCCAGCAGTATGTAGACAAGCGAGGCCGACTGCAGTCCGGCGGCGGCTTGCCACAGGTCGCGGTTGACCTGCTCCAATAGCTGATGCGGCTCTCGTGCCGTCTCGGCATGAGCGCGAACCGCTGTCCGCATGATTCCCGACAACATGGCCGCCGCGATACCCGGGCCGGTCGCCGAGCCAAGGACGACGCTCAGACCGTCATCTCCGCGCGGAAACCAGTCGTAGAAATCGCCACCTAGTCGTTCACCGCGCAACGTCCAGGCATCGATGTCCCATCGGTCCGACTGCGGAGAGCAACGCGGCAACTGAAATTCCTGCAAGCGTTCTGCGTCGGCCACCTGGCGTTTGAGCGAGGCCGCTTGCAGTCCCTCTTGCATCAACACTTCGCGTTCTAAATCGCTGGCAAGTCGGCCAGCCACGATCTCGACGAGATTCACTTCCTCGTCGCTGAAATCGCGTTCGCGGGCCGAGAAGAACCACAGCGTCCCGAGTGGGATGGCCGCGGTCGAAATCGGCACGCAGATGGCCGCGGCGGCCGCCTCGGGAGCGTTCCATTCAGAACGGATCGCCCGGTTCTTCATCACCACGGCGTGTCCGGCCAAAGCTTCGAGATCGGCCGTGGCCGTGCGCAAGGCGCGCGGCGCAACAACCAATCGCTCGCGAGGCAGCCCGAACGCGGCCCGCAGCTTTAGTTCGGTCGTGGCCGAATCCAGCAGATAGATCGCCGCCGCAGGGCAACCGATCGCCTGGGCTCCGCCGCGGAGAACGGCTTCCAGTCGTTCGGCCAGATGGGGCCGTGCGGATTCGCGTTCGATCACAGGCACGCCGGTGGCCAATTCGGCTTCGCGCTTGCGTAGCTCTTCACGAGCCACGTGCAGCTCGCCCATCAATTGGCCGATTGCGCCGGCCAGCTCGCCGGCAAGGTCCAATTCGACAGAGGGACCTTGCTCTCTTAGTTCCGATCCGCCGAGATCAATCCTGAGGTGTCCGGGAGAAACTCCAACGCCCGGATTGACCGGGGCGGACCACAACAGGTCATGTTCGTTTTGCGGAGGGTGACCAGGAACGAATCGCAGCGACCAGCCGGTCGCCCGTTCAAAGGCCTGACACAGGTCATGGACCGCTCCGGACGCTTTGCGTCCGAGCTGATCGACCGTTTCCAACCGCTCTTGAAACAATTTCAGATGATTCGGCGTGGACCGGGACACGGCGAGCCTTCCTGCTGGGGAACTAGCGGTAACGACAATCGCGGCGCGGTCCGATCTTGTTCCTTCGTCGATCGCCAAACGGCCGCAGGTGCATGGCAAATCTGCCTTGGCTCTTCTGCGCCGCAAGTACCGCGACCCATCGGAAGGGAACGGACCGGTCAAACGATTCCTCGCAATTCCACAATCACCGTCGCCCCGCGCTGACGCGTTTTTCGGGCAGCTCGGCCGAAGGGCATCAAGGCCGCTGCATGATCCAGGGGGCGGGATCGTCAGTCGGCACTCTGGCCTTCTCGAGAGGTGCTCACTTGCGCGTTGGCGGTTGACAGTTGCTTGTGGGTACTCGCCATCGCGGGCTAACGTCATCCGGAAGCAAGCGCCACGGCGGGGCGGGCCGTGAGACACGCAGAGCTTCGCGGACGGTAGCGCGGGAAAGCAAGCACGAACCGCTTTCGCAGTTCGCCCAGCATCCGTGACCGGCAGGATTTAGCATCGACCCACACCCCCCTGCGACGTGAGTCGACAACTGCGAGGTATCACGCGCGCGGGTCGTAACGGGCGTGTGGTGTAGGCAATCTTTCGGGTGTACCGCTTCGGTCTCGCGATTATCCACGCGCCGGCGAGCCCATAGCAGCAGCAGCAAGAGAATCCGTCATGAGCAACTAACGTGCGATGCCGTCTGTTTCACGGCATACAGTTTGCCCTCACGCTGGGTAAACACGCCCGTGCAAACAAGCGACTCAAGCTGTTGCTCGATGACAGCACGTAATTGAGCACTTGTGCTTGCAAAACCCAGCGCACGCGACACAGCTGTGACAACGTCGCTCGGACTGGCGCCCGAGTTCGCGGCGACGATCTGGATCGCGCCTGCGCGAATTTCGGCGGGAGGGAGCATTTCGGGTTTCCGCAGGCTTTGGGAGACGTCGGACCTATCACGAACCAGTGGATTAGCGGCCCCGGGAAAACAATAGAAATCTTGTTCTGCATCCACCAACCGCTGCTGCGAAGCAGTGTGTAATACATTCCTCACAGTCTCGATCGAACGTTTCCCGGTACGGCCTCCGCCAGTCAGTTCGACGACCCGACGGGTCAATTCGTCTATATGGATGGGGCCCTCAAGTTGAACCACCTTCAAGACGAGCGAACGCACCTCGTCCGGCGGCATTTCCGCAACCGCCCCTTGAGGTGCGGCGAACGTGGCTTGCTCATAAGGAATACTCAATGAGCTCTCACGTGCGTGCGAAGGGACGATCGCGATCCTTTCGATTTGGTCATCCGGAGCTGACGGATGAACTACGGCGGAATGATTGTTGACCGCTCCGTTACGGGTGGCCCACTCGGTCTTGGCTTGTTCGATGGCTGCCAACGTCTTTCGCAATTGATCTTCGGGTCGATGAAACCAATCCGTGCTCCAGATGCGATGAATAATCCAGCCCCGGCTCCGCAAAATGCTTTCGCGCAAACGATCTCGATCACGCGCCGATCGCGACGAATGGTACGTTGCTCCGTCGCATTCGATGCCAAGAAGGTAACGCCCCGGACACTCCGGATCCACGACCGCCAGATCAATAAAGAACCCCGCCAGGCCGACCTGACTGACAACTTTAAAGCCATGCCCTTCCACCGCGCGGGCCACCTCTGCTTCAAATTCGCTATCGAATCCTCGATCGGTGGAAATGCCGATGTCCAAGACACCCGTACGAGCATAATGCAGGAATGTCTTGAATGCCTGCGCGCCTCGCGAGCGAGCGCGTTCGAGATCAATGTTATCGTCCGTAATAGACGAGAATACTTCACAGCGATCGCGTGCCCGGCTGATTAGGACATTAAGACGACGCTCGCCCCCGTCAGTTTGCAAAGGCCCAAAATTCATCATCAAGTTGCCGTTGGCATCGGGACCGTAGCCGACCGAGATGAAAATTACGTCGCGCTCGTCTCCCTGGATGTTCTCTAAGTTCTTGATAAAGAAAGGATCTGGTTGGCCCGGAGAGAAGAATGCTTCGCAAGTGGGATCCTGCCGACGTAACAATTCCAATTCGTCACGAATGGCGTCGCGTTGTGCGACAGAAAAGGCACCGATTCCTAGGCTCTTTTCGGGAGCTGTTCGGGCGTGCTGCATAGCTGCCTGCGCGACAGCTTGTGCTTCCACTCGATTCGTGGCCGAACCTCCGCGGTCGAATACGCCCGTCGTAACATGGTGAAAGCTTAAGCCTTGATGCTCCGAAGATCGCACGGCGCTGGGAACGACGAAGAGCCGGCTGTTATAAAATTCGCGGTTCGAGACGGCAATCAGCGATTCGTGACGGCTGCGGTAGTGCCAGCGCAGCATCCGCTGCGGCATCCCCTGGGCAGTACAAAACCCTAGAATGCTTTCGACGTCCGACGCCGAGAAAGCGTCATCCTGCTCGTCGCCGTTACCATCCCCGTCAGCCAGCATCTTGTCGAAAAAGCGCGTTGGCGGAAGTTGCTTGTCGTCCCCCACGACTACGATCTGCCTGGCCCGAGCGATGGCTCCCAGTGCATCGACTGGGTTAACTTGACTGGCCTCGTCGATCAGCAACAAATCAAACGTCAACTGGCCTGGTTCCAGGAATTGTGCCACCGATATAGGGCTCATCATAAACACGGGCTTGATGGCCTGAATCGTTGTGCCAGCTTGCTTGAGTAGTTTGCGTACGGGGAGATGGTTCCGTTTCTTTTCGATCTCTCGTTGTAAAACTCCGATCTCGCCAATGCTCATGTGCCCCTGCGGAGTCGTGGCATGGTGCGCAAGAGCTACTTCGTGCCGCGCAAATGCAATCCTTTGCTCGTCGCGCGACTTGAACATGGCGACCAGGCGATCGTGGGACTGGCCGTCAAATTCTGATAAGGTTGAAGAGGCGTGCATCGCGGAGCGCATGATCTGCTCGAAATACGCCATTAAGAGAATATCTTCCGCCTGCTCCCACTTGACTGAGCCGTCGTACATTTTTGCTGCCAGGCCCGCCATGCCGCGCGTTGCTAGTTTTTCCCAACGTGAACGAAATAAGATCCATTTGGTCAACGATTCCGGAGACGCCTGCCACGCTTGAAAACGCATTTTCAGATCGTCGAGCGGTACGGCGTGGAGATTGCCATACCCAAACGCTACCTGCAGATTTAGGCCGAGTCCTTGGAAAATTAGCTCGGCTTCCTGCAGCGCCGTTTTCATGTCGGCGGCAATCTGAGGGAGCAATCGTTTGATCGCCGCCGAATCGCCCATTCGCGCCATGACTTGCCGAAACACATTTGGCAATTTGATATCACGGCATTCCGACTCCCATCTGTCGATCGCCTCGAGAGCAGCCCAATCGGATTCGACGCCTTGCCATTTGGCACCAAAGGCCAGCCGCCCGAGTTGATCGTTGTCCTCCGCGACATCGATACTCCACCGCGCGCTCTGCCCTTCGATCAAACTGTCAAGAATACCCAAGCGCTCAGTCAGAGGCCCCGGCGGCTTGACCACTAGCAAGCCTCGCAGGGTTGCCTGGGCCTCGCGATAGTCCTTGTTGAACCACCGGATCCAGGAATGTCCATGCGCCGCAAGATGGTGGCGAACCTGGCGCACTTCAACAGTCCACGCCGATTCGACCAATATGCCGGTTAGCTTAAGTTGTTGGGTGAAAAACGTTTGGCCTGCCTGTAGCAGTTTGCTGATCGCCGCGCGGCGCGTCTGCCATACGTCGTGCGCGATACTCGCCCGGTCCATATCTGGGGCGCTCGACAGTCGGTGCCCCAGTCGCGCGAGCGTGGCAACGTCGACCACAGAATCGCCGGTCTTGGCGTGCAGTTCGCGCGCCAGCGCATTTGTTCCTACGGCCAAATGATCTAATCGCTGGATCACCGCGTCGATGCGGGTTTTTAGACGTTCCACGTCCATCGGCATGATGGCACCAACCGAAACGCCGCGCCAGGGATGATGGGCGGGAACGCCCACGCCTTGCATATGAAGAGAAACATCACGCAGCAGGTTAACGCTTTCTAATCGCTGTTGTGGAGTCCAATCGGAAGCCCCGATAACTTCGAAGTCGGCGGGCGCCACACCCTTGGCGCGCAACTCCACCAGATGACCAAGTATTTGGAACGGTGATAGACAAGACTTCGGCAGCGGGCGGTGCAACGCGTCGACATGCCCATTTAACTTGTCGCGCAACATTGTCAGGTCTTCGATCAATTCCTTGCCGATCTGCGGTTTCGGGTAACCCAGGCGCAAGGTCTTGGCCAAGTCCTCAAGCACAACGCGTTTATTCGCCTTATTGCTGTGTAGTTCAAGGCACATCTCGCCCAAGTCAACCTTTTCAAGACGCCGCTTCACAACGTCCAGCGCCGCCATTTTCTCGGCGACGAATAGGACTCTTTTGTTCTCCTTCACGGCCGCAGCAATCAGATTCGCAATCGTCTGCGATTTCCCGGTGCCAGGCGGCCCTTGAATCACAAGGTTGCGGCCTCGACGCACTTCTTCAATAGCCACCGCCTGGGAGCTGTCCGCATCGACCACATGCACAAGGTCGCGTGGCGGGATTAGTGGATCGATCTTATCATCGTCGCCACAGATGGGTGGCTCACTGCTGAATCCGACTTCCAGCAAGCTGGCGATGAGCGGATGCTTCGCCAACGCGCTTTCGTCCGGCCAATTTTCCGGGCGCAGGTCGCGATACATCAAGAACTTGGCAAACGAAAAGAACCACAGCACCATATCGTTGGGGAGCACTTCCCATCGCGGCTGACTCTCGATAGCCTTGGCCACAGCGCCGAAGTACACCATTGGCGAAAGTTCTTCCAGCTCAGGTACGTCCGGCAGACGAACACCGAACTCGCCATCAAGCTTCGCTTGCAAGGATAGATTGGTCGCGATTTCCTCTTCGCGCAATTTCAATTTGAAACGCGAACCCGCGCTTTGGCGACCTAATTCCACTGGAATCAGCAAAAGCGGTGCGTATCGTGCCCGGTCCGAACTAGGGGCTTCGTACCACTTCAAGAATCCCATGGCCAAATAGAGAATACTGACGCCCTGCTCTTCTTCAAAAGTGCGGGCGTCATGAAATACATTCAAAAGGCGCTTTTGCAGCGATTCGGAAGTGAGGCCCGTTTGTAGCTGCGCGTCGACGTGTCGTTGCGCCAGGCCGTTCTCCGCCAGCACATCGTCGTCTGGTTGATACAACAGCGACGGCGCGTCGCCGCCGTCCCCCTCGACGTCATCAATGAAAGCATCTTTGCCGGGAATGAAACTGAGGGATTTCCCCTCACGAACCAGCAATCGGAAGACTTCTGCCGAAAGTTCGTCGATGATCTCAACGCTGCGCGTGCGCGACGTCCCACGCGGCGTGCTTATGAGACGATTTCGACCTGAAAGGTCCAGAAGATCTTTGCGGCTACGCTCAAGCCGACTGCAGATCGTGTCGATCGATGCCATCGCCACTTAGCCCCATCGCCGGCGTGATCGAGTTTCAATTGAAAGTTGATCGGAGATCTACTAACGCACTCTTCCCAGGCAACGATAGCGTAGCCCTCATTCTGAGAAATATCTAGCGAGCGCCTACAACGTCCTACAGCCCCTGGCGTCTCGACGCAAGCTTTAGCGGTTAGATGGATTGGGAGGATCGTGGGAATTGAGATTTGGCACGAGTGGCCGAAATCAACGTCCAATCAAGTGCCTTGCTCTATTTGGCAGCTATCTGGAAAACGGGCATTTCGTGGTCAAGATGCTTTGTACCCCTTACGACTTGATCAAATCCTTCACGGTCTTGCCCGAAGGGATCATGGGGAGCACGTGCTCTTGATACGGCACCTCGACGTCGAGAACGTAGGGGCCGTCGTAGGCAATCATCTCGCGCAGGGCGTCGACCAGTTGCGACTTTTCCTTCACCGTGCCGGCGCCGCAGCCGAAACCGCGGGCGATTGTCACGAAGTCGGGATAACGATTCTTGGGACCCAGGCCATCTCCCTTGCCAATCGCTTCAGGATTATCGATTGGCCCCAGGTACGTGTGGGCACGATTGCTGGCGTGGAAGCGATCTTCCCATTGCACGACCATGCCCAAATGCTGGTTGTTCAATAGCAGGACTTTGACCGGTAGCTTCTCGCAGATGCACGTCGCCAACTCTTGAATGTTCATCAGAAAGCTGCCATCGCCATCGATATCGATGACCAGCCGGTCTGGGTGCGCGGTTTTAGCGCCCATCGCGGCCGGCAAACCAAAACCCATCGTTCCCAATCCCGAACTCGACAGCCAGGAACGTGGCTCGGTCAGCTTGAAATGCTGTGCCGCCCACATTTGATGCTGCCCCACGCCGACGGAAATGATCGGTCGTTGGTCAGCAACAAGTTTCGACAGCTCGGAAATGGCGTGTTGGGGCAAAATTCCCGGGAAAGACTTGTCGTACGAAAATGGATCCGACTTCTTCCACGCGGCAATCTGCTGATTCCACTCGGTCAATCCCCCTTCAGGCGGCTCGACGATCTTGTTCAGCTCGGCGAGTGCGTACTTCAGATCGCTGACGATGGGAATGTGCGCTTCTTTATTCTTGTTGATTTCCGAAGGGTCGACGTCAATATGCACGATCTTGCCGTGCTTGGCGAACTCCGAAACCTTGCCCGTCACACGGTCGTCAAACCGCACGCCAAAAGCCAACAGTAAATCGGCGTCGTTCACAGCGTAATTGGCGTACACACTGCCGTGCATGCCCAGCATGTCGAGCGCCAGCGGATCCCCAGCCGGATATGCGCCCAGGCCCATCAGCGTCATGGTCACCGGAATTTGTGTCTTGCGTGCCAGTTCGCGCAGCTCATCGCTGGCGCCGCTGGCGATGACGCCGCCGCCGGCATAGATTACCGGACGGCGCGAGCGCTTGATGGCGGCTGCGACCTGCGCAATCTGCTCGGGGCGCGAATGCCGGTCGGCTACGTGGTAGCCGGGCAGATTCATCGGCGCGTTGTAGTCGGGCACCGTCTGCGACTGCTGCACATCCTTGGGCAGATCGATCAGCACAGGTCCGGGCCGGCCTGTGGTGGCCAGGTGGAACGCCTCGCGCACCACCCGCGCCAAATCATTGACGTCCGTCACCAGGTAATGATGTTTCGTGATGCCGCGGCACACTTCGACGATCGGCGTTTCCTGAAAAGCATCGGTGCCAATCACCGAGGTGCCGACCTGGCCGGTGATCGCGATCAGGGGAACGCTGTCTAGCTTGGCGTCGGCGATGCACGTC